>CALAUL010000013.1 GCA_937892255.1 uncultured Bacteroidales bacterium
ACTTTTTGCAAGAAAACTCGAACGCATTGCGAAGGTAGAACGAAGTAAAAACGAACAAACAACGTGGCGGGAACGGTAGAAATGGTGACACATAGAACAAATCATTTCATTATCTTTGCATTTATGGATATTGTAGTATTAGATGGATATTGTCTCAATCCGGGTGATTTGTCATGGCGAGGATTTGAGACATTGGGAGGTGTGACAATATACGACCGCACTCCGCATGAATTGCTCCGAGAACGTGCCAAAGACGCCGAGATACTTATAACGAACAAAACCATTATCGACGACTCGGATATGCAAGAGTTGCCGGCGTTGCGTTACATCGGTGTGTTGGCTACGGGCTATAACGTAGTGGATATTGACGCTGCGCGCCGACGAGGTATTGCCGTGACGAACATTCCGGCATACAGCACCATGTCGGTAGCTCAAATGGTCTTTGCTCATATTCTCAATATCACACAACATGTGGCGGATTACAGCCGTTGGAACAACGAAGGCACATGGTGTCAATGCACCGACTTCTCTTATATGCGCACTCCGCTCCTCGAACTTGCCGGTAAGACATTGGCACTTGTCGGATTGGGCAATACGGGCATGGCAACAGCACGCATAGCTCATGCTTTTGGAATGAAGGTCATAGCTCTGACAAGCAAAAAAGGAGATATCTTGCCACCTTGGATAGAGTCGGTAGAGAAAGACGCTCTCTTTGCTCGTGCAGACATACTATCGTTGCACTGTCCGCTGAACGACTCGACACGCCATTTCATAAACCGCAAGACACTCGGCCTGATGAAACCTTCAGCCGTGATTATCAACTGTGGCAGAGGTCCGCTCATTGATGAAGAAGCTCTTGCCAATGCTCTCAAAACAAAACGTATCATGGCTGCCGGACTTGATGTCTTGTCGCAAGAGCCACCTTCGCCCGACAATCCATTGCTCGGCATCGACAACTGTTACATAACACCACATATAGCATGGTCTACAACGGAAGCTCGTTCTCGACTGATGACAATTGCCACCGACAACATAAAGGCTTTTATGGAAGGTGTTTCGCTCAACAGAATAGTGTAAAAACTCTGCAAGCCCCGTCCCTTCTCGTCGGGAGGCGAAACGGCTTCGCACATTAACAACGGTCTTCGTCATGATAAAAGCGTCTTTATTCGGTGTAAAATTGACCTGTGTCGAAAAAGTTTTCTGTAATCCGATTTTTTTGAGTATTTTGCACGTGATTATGTAAACGAGGATGCGATTATGACAACGTCAGACAGAAAGAAGAGAAACAAGACAACCAAAACACTAAACTACGAACTGCTTTCAACGGCGGTATTCGCAATTGGCATATATATCTTTTGGAGAATAGCAGTGCCACATTACATGTCATATCATGAGCAGTTGCAACTCTTCTTGTGGACATCAGATTATCTGACAGAGCGTATTTTGATTCCGGGAGGCACGGTGCAATACCTGGCCGAATTCGTAGTACAGTATTTCAATAATTTCAACATCGGGGCATTGTTGCTCTCGCTCTTATTTGTAGCTCTGCAGAGGCTTATGCTAATCGTGGGAAGGAGACACTTCGTCGGGCTGAATGTTCTTCACAGCTTCACACTCCCGCTACTGTTGCTCGTGACAATGAGTGATATGTACGTGATGACGACATACGCAGTATCTCTGACCGCGGCTGTGGCACTTATGACCGTCGCTCCCCGAAATACGAAATGGCAAACGACGTACAGCATTGCTCTTGGCTCATTGGGTTATATGCTCATCGGACCGATAGTCGTCGTCACGTTGCTCTACTTCCTCGTGTGTGACATCTGCAAGAGAGAGGGATTCAAGAGCGTCGTTCCCGACATTGCGGGCTTGGTTGTTTTATTCTTGGCCGTTGTCGGTGCGTCGAATACGACATTATACCACATCATCGATGTAGCATTCGGAATAGACTACTACCGTTCGAAAGAAATACTTTGGGAGGGATATCTGATAGCCCTTGTTCCGATGATATATCCGCTGTTGAAGGTCTTTGCCGTAAGCAACAAGGTCATAAACATCGCACATTGGACACTCATAGTTGGCACTGTCGTTATTCTGCCGATAGAGTACGGAGGCGAAGAATCCACACGTCTGAAATATGACATGTTGGTGAGAACAAGTCAGTGGACAGAGATTATCAAAATGTCGACAAACGAAGTATCCGATGATGCTTCCATAACGGTAGCCATAGCTTTGGCAAAATGGCATGTAGGACAGATAGAGACAAAAGAGTTGGTAAAGACAATCTACGAAAACAAAGACCTTAACAACCTGACATATCTGAGCATTATCGGTGACGCATATTTTCACATAGGCTTGGTGAATGCCTCGCAACGATATACGTTCGAGCTGAAAGAACTTATTCCCAACAACAACAGCAGCGGACGCTTCATAAGTCGTCTGGCAGAAATAAGCCTCGTAAGTGGCAGAGACGAACTCACCGACAAGTACCTCTACATATTGAGTCATGCCACATTTTACAAACGCAAAGCTGAAAGACTTCGCGAACTACTCGAAAACAAAGACGCTCTTGAAAAACATGTCATCTACGGACCTCTGCAAAAAGGCTTCCCGGAAAGAGACGTAATATTCAACTAATTGATATAAGCCTCACAACATGAAATCGCTACACAGATACATAATACTATCGTCGATAACATTTCTCATGGCTTGCAGTCCGAGACCCGACAATGCTGTCAAGGTCGACACACTGCCAGAGATATATCCCGACTACATCGGAGTAGAGATACCTTCCGGTATTGCACCGCTGAACTTCAGCATGGAGGATAAAGAGATTGACAACATCGACGTCGTGGTAAAAGGCTCTGTCACGGGCGAGATACACGCTTACGGACGTTATGCCGACTTCGACATAGACGACTGGCACGCACTGACGGAAGCCAACAAAGGCGGAAGCTTGACCGTTAGCGTATGTGCACTGAAAGATGACCGTTGGACACAATATGCGGACTTTGAAATGTACGTCAGCCAACAAGCCATAGAAGAGTGGGGAGTGACATACCGACTTGTGGCTCCGGGCTATGAGATTTACGGCAAGATGGGACTTTATCAGCGTGCGTTGGAGAACTTCGACGAACAGCCCATAGTCGTCAATACACAACTACGCGGCATGTGCGTCAACTGCCACACCTCAAATGCAAGCAATCCCACGCAAAGCGTTATGCACGTACGTGGCGACAACGGAGCGACAGTAGTTCATAACAACAACGACGTAGAGTGTTTAGTTGCTAAGAATAACGACTTAGGCTCTTCGATGGTATATCCTTATTGGCACCCATCGGGCAAATATGTCGCTTTCTCAACAAACGACACACAACAGATGTTTCACTCCAAAGCGGAGAAACTCATTGAAGTCTTCGATGCAAAGTCGGACATCATACTCTACGAACCGTCGACACATACCATAACATTGCTTTTCAACGACACGACAATGGCTGAGAATCTTCCTGTATTCTCGCCCGATGGCAACAAGATGTATTACATATCGGCACCTATCATGCCGACAACCGACGACTATGACAAAATGCAGTACTCGCTATATGCCACCGACTTTGACGTCAACACCGGCAAAGTGGGAACAGAGATAGACACCCTGATAGATGCGAGAGTAGCAGGAAAGAGCATCACATGGCCACGCCCGTCGCCCGATGGACGATACATCATGTACACAGCTGCCGACTACGGATATTTCTCAATATGGCACCCCGAAGCAGACCTTTGGCTCTATGATATAACGACGGGCGAAAGCAAGCCTCTCGACAAAGCCAACAGCCACAGAGCAGAGAGCTTTCACTCTTGGAGTGTCGGTGGAAATTGGTTCTTGTTTACAAGCCGTCGCACCGATGACCTCTACACACGTCTGTTCTTTGCACATATCGACGACGAGGGCAACGTTTCAAAACCCTTCATGCTCCCTCAACGAGACCCGTACGAAGACAACATCATGCGTATGTACTCGTACAACACTCCGGATTTCATTTCCGAACCTATCGACTTGTCGAAAAAGAAGTTGGCAGACGCAATAAATGACAAAACGAGAATTAATACTACATATTAATATATCAAACAACAAAAAAAATGAAACAAAACAATCAATTGAAACTATTTGCAACATCGGCTCTTGCGATGATGGCAGTAGGTTCTTTCGCACAAAACCCTATTGTGCAGACTTGTTACACATCAGACCCGGCACCGGTAGTATTCGGCGACCGCTTGTATGTCTACACAGGTCACGACGAAGACAAAGCAGACTTCTTCTGGATGCAAGAGTGGCGCGTCTACTCTACTGACGACATGGTGAACTGGACAGACCACGGTTCACCATTGGCTCTCGAATCATTCTCATGGGCCGATGACAGAGCATGGGCAGCACAGATGGTAGAACGCAACGGCAAATACTATTGGTATGTATGTGCTCACTCTAAGATTTCGGGAGGCATGGCAATAGGCGTAGCTGTTGGTCCGACACCTACAGGACCTTTCAAAGATGCTTTGGGCAAGCCTCTCTACGAAGATGGAAAGTGGGACCATATCGACCCATCGGTATTCATCGATGACGACGGACAAGCATATATCTGCTGGGGTAATCCACAGATATACTTCGCAAAACTCAATCCGGACATGATAAGCTTCGACGGTGAAGTGAAAATCTTGGAGCAAACAGAAGAGAGCTTTGGTGCGCCCAATCCACAGAATCGTGTCAAAGGCAAAAAGTACAAAGATACATACGTTGAAGGTCCTTGGATTTACAAACGCAACAGCAAATATTACCTTCTCTATGCAGCTGGCGGAGTACCTGAACACATTGCATACTCTATGAGCGACAGCCCTATGGGTCCATGGAAGTATATGGGTAATATCATGCCATTGCAGGAGACAGGTTCATTTACCAACCACTGCGGTGTTATTGACTATAAGGGCAACTCGTACTTCTTCTACCACACGGGCAAACTCCCAGGTGGCGGAGGCTTCGGACGTAGTGCTGCTGTAGAGCAGTTTACTTATAACGCTGACGGCACATTCCCTATCATCAATGCAACAAAAGAGGGCGTTAAACCGGTCGGAACACTTAATCCGTACAAGAAAGTTCAAGCAGAGACAATAGCATTCTGCGAAGGACTCAAGAGCGAGCCTCGCACAAATGGCGGTGTGTACATCACCAATACACACAACGACGACTATATCAAAGTCAGAGAAGTTGACTTCGGCGCAACACCATCGTTGTTGTCGTTCCGTGCGTCAGTAGCATCGGCACTCAGAGGTGGCACATTGGAAGTTCACCTCGACAGCATCAAGGGTGAGACAGTAGCCACTGTTGCCGTTTCTCACACAGGAGGTTGGGAAAACTGGACAACGGTAGAGGCAAAAGCCAACATTCAGCCAACAGGAAAACACGACGTTTACTTCGTCTTCAAAGGACGTAAGGGAGTAGAACTCTTCAACTTCGACTGGTGGCAAATGGTCAACGAAGAGCCAAAAGACGTGATGTCATTCACCAAGGCGGCAGAGACAAACATTCCGGGAGCAGACTTTCCACGTCTCGACAGCGAAAATCGTGCATACTTCAAGATTCACCAACCACAAGCGTCAAGCATCATCTTGGACATCTGCAGCAAGCAGTACGAGATGGAGAAAGACGCACAAGGCTTCTGGACCGTTACGACAGACCCATTGGTTGTAGGTTTCCACTACTACTTCTTGAAGATAGACGGAGTATCTGTCATCGACCCGCAGACACGTGCATTCTTCGGTTGCAACCGCGAGGCAGGTGGTTTGGAAGTACCTGAAGGATCGGAAGGCGACTACTACCGTCCACAACAGAATGTGGCAAAAGGACAAGTACGTACAATCACATATTACGCCGAGTCGCAGAAGGCATTCCGTACAGCACGCGTATACACACCGGCAGAGTACGAGACGAATCCAAAGAAACGTTATCCGGTACTCTACTTACAACATGGCATGGGAGAAGATGGCAGTGGCTGGAGCCGTCAGGGCGGTATGCAACATATCATGGATAACCTCATCGCACAGGGCAAGTGTACGCCTATGATTGTCGTAATGGAGAATGGCGACGTACAGGCACCATTCCAAGTAAAACCGGGACAAAACATGGCTCAGGCACACGCCGAATATGGAGCTTCGTTCTATGAGGTGATAATCAAAGACCTTATCCCAATGGTTGACAAGACATTCCGCACTAAGACAGACCGCGAAAACAGAGCAATGGCAGGTCTCTCTTGGGGAGGACATCAGAGCTTCAATATCGCATTGCCTAACCTCGATAAGTTCTCATATCTCGGCACATTCAGTGGAGCTATCTTCGGTCTTAACCTTAAAGAGTGCTTCAATGGAGTCTTCGCCGACGCAAAGAACTTCAACAAGCAGATGAACTACTTCTTTATGGGTTGTGGCAGCGAAGAGAACTTCGGCACCGAGAAGATGACCAACGACCTCAAAGCAATGGGTATCGATGTAGTCTTCTACGAATCGCAAGGTACAGCTCACGAATGGCTCACTTGGCGTCGTTGCTTCAAGGAATTCGTAGTAAATGTATTTAAATAACAATCACAGATATGTGTCATAGTTCCACCACGGAATTGTGGCACATATCTCTTTTACTTAATCAATCACGATGAAACATTTACTTACTTTGTTGACACTGTTTGTCACGTTATGCACTTCGCTGTATGCACAAGACAAAGCCGTAAGCGAAAATCTTAACGTTAACGGCACATCACGAAACATGCTGGTATACGCTCCCGCCGATTTGCCGGAAAATGCCCCTCTGCTCATATCTTTGCATGGAATGAATCAAGATGCGACATATCAGCAAAACCAAGCCAATTGGGAGAACGTCGCAAAGACCGAGAAATTCGTCGTAGTATATCCTAACGGCATAGATAAATACTGGGACATTCAGACAGAGGCCAACAACAGAGACCTCAACTTCCTATCTGCCATCATAGACGAGATGGTGAAAAGATACAAGATTAACACAAGTAGAGTATACTTGTCGGGATTCTCTATGGGAGGCATGATGACATACTTTGCCGCAAACAACATGACAGAGAAGTTTGCCGCATTTGCCCCGGTAAGTGGTTATCTGCTTGGGGGAGATCCGGTGAAGAGCTCTCGCCCTATACCTATCATTCACACCCATGGTACAGCAGATGATGTCGTACCATATAGCGGAATAAACAGTATTCTTACAAAATGGGCAGAACGCAATGGTTGTTCTTCAACACCTACCGTCGTTACGCCTTATCCTGTTGATAAGCCATCGTCTAAGTCATCGCGTACCACATGGGCGGCGGGCAACGCCGGAGTCGAAGTGGTGCTCAACACTCTCGACGGCAAAGGACATTGGCACTCTAACGACCAGACCGGAGTAATGACAACAAATGAGATATGGGACTTCGTGAAGAACTATAGCCTATCTCCTCAGATGGTCTCGGCTTCTCCGGAAAACAAGTCATTCGACCTACCGACTTCTACTAAAGAGTTCGTTGTAACATTCAACAATGAAGTTATCCCTTCAGGCATAACTCTCTCTGCGACATTAGGAGAAACAGCTATTGAAGCAACCATAAAAGAAACAACGGCATCTGAAACCATCACTATCATTCTCGCAAACGAACCTACAGACGGAGTGTTGACCATCAAACTTGGCAATATGGCAGATGAGTCAGGCAACGCACTCGAGACTCTTACACTTTCGTACACCATAGGCGAAGATACATCAGCCGATTCGGACGCATCTATAGCAAAAAAAGCTCTTGCAGATAAGATAAGCAAAGCACAGACTTTAATCAACAGCTCAACGGCCATCACCGATGGTATCATAACTACCAACAGAGAGGCTCTTAGCGACCTCACAACGGAATATGCTTCATTTAAAGCTACTTCGCCTTCAGCTTATCAGACTGCCGTGGCAACATTAGACAAAGCTATGGCAACCCTCATCGAGTCAATAAAAGACGCTTCAAATCACGGACTTAAACTAAGCACTCCCAACGCATCAACGTACATCTGGGATTGGCAGATACAATACAAACTACCCGAAGCTCTCGTAAAAGATGCCGAATACACCCTTACAATGCGCATCAGAGCCTCTGACGCCGGCGAAATAGCTCTCTGGCCTATTGACACAGAGAGTACAAACCGCAACGAATGGGGAAACAGTAGCGATGTGCAGTACCTCGCTGCTTATCAGATGTCAGCAGATTGGCAGACTTTTACATGGAACTTCACAGCCAAATATCCGCTCAACGAATTTGACTGGGTCTTCGGTACTTTTGGAGGTGATATTTACATCGACGATGTAGTGCTGACTGCCAAAAACTCTACCGTCAACTTGATAAGCGGTGGCGACTTCGAAAGCGAACTTTCAGCACAATGGACAAAACCGTCGTACCACAACTACACTTATGCCATAGTGGGCTTGTCAGCTCGAGTAGACTTCTTGGAGTTGCTCTCCAAAGCAAAAGAGGTTGTTGAAACAACAGCCGACTTCAGCCGAGAACAAGCCGTCGAAGCTCGCAACAATCTTATTGCTCTTATAGAAGCGGCAGAGGCATTCTCGTCATCGTCTGACGACGACTACATCGCAGAGATGGAGAAGATAAAAACAGCCATGTCACTCGTCACACAATGGATAGGGGTGCCCGACTCGGCAGACCCAAACTTCTACGTCTATCTATGCTTCGGACAGTCTAACATGGAGGGTGCCGCAACTCCCGAGACACAAGACCTCAACAACGTACCGGAGCGTTTCCAAATGATGGCGGCAACAAACTTTACCAACCCCAAAAGAACAATGGGCGAATGGTATGTTGCCACACCACCACTCTGTCGTCAAGGTACAGGTCTCTCACCGGCAGACTACTTCGGTCGCACAATGGTGGAGTTCCTTCCGGAAGATATTAAAGTAGGCGTTATCAATGTTGCTGTTGGCGGAACCAAGATAGAGGGCTTCATGAACGAACTGGTAGCCGACTACGTCGCAGGTGAAGCCGATTGGTTAAAAAACTACATGGCAAACTACGACAACGAACCTTACACCCGTTTGATAGAGATGGCCAAGAAAGCCCAAATGTACGGTGTGATAAAAGGAATCCTTATTCATCAAGGCGAGTCTAACAACTGTGATGCTTCATGGATTGACAAAGTCAACACTATATACAATCGTATCCTCGACGACCTAAATCTCTATGCAGAGAATGTGCCCCTCTTGGCAGGCGAAATGGTACAACAGGCTGAAGGTGGCATCTGCTATGGACACAACAGCGTAATTGCAAATTTGCCTACGGCTGTACCAACAGCACATGTCATATCGTCGGTAGGCTGCAAGGCCGCTTCTGATGGTGCACACTTTACAGCCGAAGGCTACAGAAAGATAGGTCGCAGATACGCTATTAAAATGCTTAACCTCTTGGGGTATGATGTAAAAGACGATACTCCTATAAGCAACATCGAAAAAGATAATGTCACAATGGTGTCAAGCGAGTATTTTGACCTTACAGGACGCACAATAAAAAAACCTTCAAACGGAATGTACATACTTCGACAGACACTATCTAATGGAAGCGTTGTGACACAGCGTATCCTAAAGAATATGTAATTCAAAATATCTAAACAACTTTAACATGAAATTAATCAACAATCTAAAGCGTGTCGCTCCAATGATGGTAGCTCTCGCCACTTGCACGTTGGCACAAGCCGCCGATAAGCATTTCTCGCCCAACAACGAGATAGGTTGGAGTGCTATCATGTCGGCTGATACGGTGAAAGCCTTCACTATCTCATACAAAGGCAGCGACGTGCTCACCCTTGCCGACTATGGACAATCGACAAAAGACGGAGGCGGCAAAAATCTTGTACTTCGCAACGTCAGTGCTCCGAAGCACATTGCAGAAAAATACACTATGCTGTGTGGAAAGAGCCTCGAATGCACCAACGAAGCCAACGAGGTCATCTTCACCTTCAACGACGAGATAGGACGCGAACAACGCATGGTGGTGCGTCTCTATAACGACGGCGTGGCTTTCCGTTATGAGCTCGACAACCTACAACATACACGCGTTGTCGATGACCGCACTACCTACCTCATTCCGGAAGGCACACGACGTTGGATACAACGTTGGACAGAGCCTTACGAAGAGTTCTTCCCCCTTACGACAACAGGCGAGGGAGAGAACCGTCACTGGGGCTATCCGGCTCTCGTTCAACCTGCAGACAACGCATGGGCGCTCATTAGCGAAGCCGGGATAGAACGTTGTCATTGTGCCTCGTCGCTCTGCAACGAGGGCGACGCAAGTCGTTACAAGATAATGCTCGACAACAATGAGCAAAATGTCACCGGCACATGGGTCTCTCCCTGGCGTGTGGTTATGGTTGGCGAACTCAATGACATCGTAGAGTCTACCCTTATCACCGACGTGAGTGCTCCATGCCGAATAGAAAATACATCGTGGATTAAGCCGGGCAGCGTTTCGTGGGTATATTGGGCATACAACAGAGGGTCTAAGGACTTTCAGATAGTGAAGAAATACATCGACATGGCTTACGAACTAAAGTTGCCATATATCCTCATCGACTGGGAATGGGACATCATGGGCAATGGCGGAACGATAACCGATGCCTTGAAGTATGCCAAAGAGAGAGATGTCAAAGTTCTCTTATGGTACAACTCATCTACGGCATGGACAACCAACGGTGCCGGTGGACCACTCTTCCGTCTCAATGCACCTGAGAACAGAGAGAAAGAGTTTGCCATGCTCGAAGATATGGGCGTTGCCGGTGTGAAGATAGACTTCTTCTCGGGCGACCGTCAGGAGACAATGGAATACTGCATCGACCTCATAGAGTGTGCCGCTAAACATCATCTGCTCATCAACTTGCATGGAGCAACCATTCCTCGCGGCTGGCAACGTACTTATCCCAACCTCCTTTCAGTAGAAGCTGTCTATGGAGCAGAGTGGTACAACAACCTGCCAATACTCACCAATAAGGCGGCGGCACACAATGCCACCATTCCCTTCACACGCAATGTCATCGGTTCTATGGACTACACTCCATGTACCTTCTCCGATTCGCAGCACCCACACATCACAACACATGGTCATGAGTTGGCGTTGTCGGTACTCTATGAGTCTGCTTTGCAACATTGGGCAGACAAACCGGAGAGCTACCTCGCTCAACCGGCTGAAGTTCAGTCATTCATGAGCGGATTGCCAACGGTATGGGACGAGACACGTCTGTTGTCGGGCTATCCGGGCGAGAGCGTCATGATAGCACGTCGCAGTGGCTCGAAATGGTACATCGCCGCTATCAACGGCACAGAGGAAAACAACGTCATCAACATTGACCGCTCTTTCCTCAAGGCGACAAAGGGCACAACAACGATTTTCCAAGATGGCAAAGACAAGAACAACCCTTGGAAGATAACTAAAGGCTCTATCAAGTCGCTACCTAAGCAGATGACACTTCTCCCGCGTGGAGGCTGTGTCATGGTGATAGAGTGCAAATAAACACTGATTTATAAACAGCAAACGAGGCTTCCTTCTTTTTTTGAGGGAAGCCCCGTTTCATTTCTGTGCTTTACGAAACAGCTTATAGGTCTTTTTCCTTTATCAAATAGACTATCACCGAGACTTGTTGTTCAGGGTGAACATTAGGAGTAACACGTTGCACTCTCGCTTCGAAAATATCATCATAACCCATCTCTAAGAATTTGCTCAACAGCTCGTTCTCATCTCTGGGGACGAAGCCCAACTTGAAATCATTATAGTAGATCGACACTGCATAAGGGTCAAACTTATTGTCCTCCTCTCTTACCAATGTGATTGTAGTTCCCGGCTTAAGCTCGCTTAATGCCATGCACCCTTCATAATAGCTAAAACCTGCAATACTAAAATCCATCAAGTGCCTACGATTCATACTTTTAACTGCCTTTTTCATAGTTCACAAATTTAAAAGTCCCACAGCAGACTATTCTGCCATGGAACAAAAGTATTTAGCCGTTTTGACAACTTGTGTCACAGGTTATATTTCTTGCATATTTTTTTCAACTCGTCTTTTATGTACTTTTCAAACTCGGGAGAACCAACAATCTCTATATCATCGAGCAGTCCCATGACAAATCGTCCTATGCCTTTGTAATCTGCTATCTTGGTGTCAAGTTCCCAATGTGTTATGTCCACTTTTGCAACATCTTTTTCCGCAAGAGGGAACTCCTCGATAAGCAAATTACGAGCCTTTAAAGACAGACGAAGTCTGACTCGCTCCGTATTGTAGCCCGACATACGAAATGCGTCTATAAACCCTATTTTATGTTGGTGTCTGTATTGCCATTCGGTATCAAGTATCTCGACATCTTCTATACGCGACGTATTGAATAGCTTGTTGGTGTTGTCCTCAATGTCGTAACACCATACCTGCACGTAGTTGGTCGTAAATCCTAATACCTCCACAAGTCTGTCACGTATACCCGAATTTGAGGAGGCATAATTTATAAGTCTTACCTGCCTGCAGTTTGTCACAGCCTCTATGAGTTTGTTGACGTTGTGTGCATTCTCATTCTTCACTATACATTTGGCAAGCGATGTAATGTTGTAAACTGATGCTAACTTACGTCGAAGATTCTCTTTTATCGGGTTAGAGTGGTGAAGACCTTCGAGAAGCTGGTTAAAGATATGAGCCTCTTCGTCGGTGAAGTAAATGAGTTGCGATATATCCTTGAAGAAAGGACTCTCTTTTTGCAGTCGAGGAATGCCCTTTATGCTGTCATCTACGACGAATCCGGCATCTCTGAATGTCAACAAATATCTGTAGACCGAACGTGTCGAGATGTCAAGTCGTTCGGCTATCTCTTCAATAGTGTAATGTCGTGAGTCTATCATATACATCATGACCTTCAACATTCTTTCTACCTTTGGTTGCTCCGACATGACTTTCTATATAGTGTTTTACAAAGTGTGTATTCGTATCCGTAAATACAATGTCTGACGAACGGTTACGACTATCCGTCACGGGCATTGTCTATAGTTGTTCGACCGTTACTTTTGCAACTCCCGATTGCAAAAGTCCTATCTTCTCGGCTGCTACACGTGAGAGGTCTATGATACGTCCTTTTTTAAACGGACCGCGGTCGTTGATGATAACATCTACGCTTTTGCCATTGGCGGTATTCGTAACACGCACTTTGGTGCCAAATGGCAGTGTCTTATGGGCGGCGGTGAATGCCTTCTTGTTGTACTTCTCACCACTTGCTGTCGGTCTGCCATGGAACTTATCGGCATAATACGATGCTTCGCCTGTCTCGACACGCTTTTTCGATGTACGTTTCTTTGTCGTGACATGTGACTTTTTCAGGTCAACAGGCTCTATCAACTCATCGCTGACTTCGACAGTGGTTTGTCTGTTGCACATGCCGGCTCGGCTTGGCAACACGGCTATTGTCAAAAGGGTTACAGCTACGATAGAGAGACGTATCATTAAGTTGCGTTTCATTGTCGGGAGGTCTACTTAAACAACATCATCTTGCTGAGGTACTTGCCCACTATGTCAAATTCGAGATTTACCACACTGCCTTGTTTGATACGGCAGAAGTTGGTGTGCTCAAAGGTGTACGGAATAATGGCAACCTGGAAGCTGTCATTCTTGCTATTTACGACTGTCAGACTTACGCCATTGACACATACCGAACCCTTCTCAACTGTCATATATCCCATTTGAGCCATCTCTTTGTTGAAAGCGTACTTAAACGTGAAATACCAACTGCCGTCGGCTTCTTGCACCTCGGTACATTCGGCAGTCTGGTCTACATGTCCCTGAACGATATGGCCGTCCAAACGACCATTCATTATCATGCTTCGCTCTACATTTACCAAGTCTCCTTCACGAAGCAATCCCAAATTACTACGCGACAATGTCTCTGCAACAGCCGTGACAGTATAGCAATTGCCCTCGATAGCGACAACCGTAAGACATACTCCATTGTGTGCTACACTCTGATCTATCTTAAGCTCTGATGTAAATGAACATTCAAGTGTCAAATGGAGATTTCCGCCCTCCTTAACAAGCTGTCTGACAACAGCTGCATCTTCTACTATTCCTGAAAACATAACAATCATTTTTTTGCAAATATAAATATATTCGTTTACTTTTACCAATCTAAACTTTGGACAATATGAAACGACATATATTAGCAATCTGTCTTACTCTTTTGACTTGTATCGGCGTCAATGCTCAAGACAACTACGTCAGAGGCATAATGGCCATTCAGAACAACGAACCGGCATTGGCGCGCTTCTACCTTGAAAAAGCCGTTGTCGATGACCCAAATTTGGGATATGCTCACGCCCTATTGGCTCACACATATAATCAATTCGGACTTAACAACGAAGCTCTTGCTTCTGCCGACAAAGCCTTGTCTGTCATCATGCCCTTCGACAACGACGGCAAATATTTAGCCCTAAACAGCAAGGCGTTAGCATTAGCCAACTTGTCGGAAGCCGGTTCTCTCGACGAAGCTCAAAAAACAAAACTACGAAATGAGGCCATCGAAAACTTCACTCTCGCCCTGAAGATAAAGACAGACCCTCAATCTATCTTCTTTCGCGCTCGACTGTTGATGAAAGTCAAACGCTATGACGAAGCTCTTCAAGAATGCGAAAAGATAAACACCTTGACGAAAGACAATGAGAAAAACTATGTCTTGATGGGCGAAATATATGCTGACATGAAAAATCACAAACAAGCAATAGACGCATATAGCACAGCCCTTAAAATAAACAGCAAAAACACTGAGACCCTTATCTATCGCAGCTACGAGTACTTGCACGAGTCGAACCACGAGGCAATGATAAACGATATGCTCGATGCTTTCATCTACGGAGCAAGGGAGAAAGTACTGCGAGATCTGACTTACTTGCAAGGTCAAGAGCGTATAGCCAAAGCCCTTTATGAAGGTCTTGACAAACGCATAAAAAATGAGCCTAACGAATATGTATGGAACAGACTCGCCGCCGTTCTGAATAAACAACGGTCAAACTTTGTTGATGCCATACGATACTACAGATACGACATCGACAAGCCCTCAAGAGCTGTCAGCTCAACTCTCATGGCTGACTGCTATATGTTCATGGGAGCGTGCAAAGAGGCGGTAGAGACGATTGACACCATCAAGAGCCTTACACCCTTTAACCACGAGTTGCTGCATCTCAAACTCCGTGCCTACGGTGGCGTCGGCGACTACGATAAAGCTATTCTCAATGCGTCTCGTTTAATAGAAGTTGCTCCGGAACTCGACTACGGATATTATGTCAGAGGTCTTTTCTTCCGCAACACCAACGAATTGGAAAAGGCTGTAGACGACTTCTCCATGGCTATTGACATTGCACCAAAGGCTTCTTACAACTATCTCTGTCGCGGGACTATTTACCTCAGCCAAGGGAAGATAGAACTTGCCAATGCGGACTTCAACAGAGTAATAGAACTTGACAATAATAATCCTAACAGCAATAGCGTCATCTTTGCTTACTTCTACTTAGGCAATTCGGAGGAAGCTATAAAACGTTGCGAAAAACTCCTCGCTATCAACAACGACAAAGGCAACAACTATGATGCTGCTTGTCTTTATTCTCTTCTTAACAACAAGGAGAAAGCTCTCGACTATTTCGAAGAGGCCATGGAAAAAGGATACCGCGACTTCGAACACCTTGCAAAGGACAAGGATCTCAACAACATTCGCAACGAACGTCGTTTCATCAAAATAGTCGACAAATACAAATCTCTACTCAACAAAGAACTGAAAGCAACGTTGGAGGAGATAATATAAGTCGACTACTATACTACTTTATAATCCTTAGAAATTAATCTTTACATCGGCGAACCAGCTTCGCGGTTGTCCGGGGCCATACATATAGCCCGAGTCTCGGTTTTTGCCCTTGTCAAAGTCGGTCTGATACTGGTTGAAGATGTTCATCATGCCGAGCGAAATGTCCAAGTCTGTCGTTGAGGACAACGGGAAACAATATGTCAATTTAGCGTTTACTTCCCAGAAGTCGGGCGTCAGTTCGGCTCTGTCCTTTGGTATGTAACCTGCGGCATGTTGTACGAGCATTTCTCCTGTATAAGTACCTGTTAACGAGATGTCGAAACGCTTCGCCGGTGTTATCTGCGCTGTAAAGTAGCCGTAAATATCGGGGGTACGAAACATTCTCTCTTCTGCTTTGACATCGACGTCTTCGCTCCATTTCTCGGGTTCGTTGTACCTGCTACGTTGCACGGTTGCACCCATTTGCAGTTGCAACCACTGTTTGTATGCCAACTTGCCTTCCAACGTCACACCCATGACGGTAGCTCCCGAGCCATTGCGACGCTCTTTGAGCAAAATATCGTCTTTCCAACCAATGTCTTCCACTACGAAGGCGTCGACGAGCTTGGAATAAAAGCCCTCGAGCATGAAGTTGCTTTGAAGGTCGTCAGTAAACCTGTGGTAAATATCCGTCGAGATGCTGAAGCTGCGTGAAGTCTCTTCTTTCAAATCCTCGGCACGAGATATGATGGCCACATCTCCTCCAACTGCCGCCACGTGCAAATCTTCATCAAAGGCTTGCGGCGAGCGAAATCCTGATGAGTATGAAGCTCTGATGTTAATATCGGGTGTCGGATTGAAACGCACATTGGCACGAGGCGAGAAGATGACATGGTCTATCATGTTGTGCTTGTCAAAACGTCCGCCAAGGAGAAGACTCCATGTCTCGTTTTTCCATTCGTTCTGAACAAAAGCACTCGCTATCTTTACGGTCTGTTTGGTCTCGCTGTTGTACCCGAGCATAGTGTCATGCAGGTCATCATAGTTGTACTCCAAGCCTACGATGAGAGACGCCGGCATAAAGAGGAGATTATCGAAGTTGTATGCATAATGCGCACCTGCCACCATTGTCAGGTCGAGTGTTTTGCCGTATGCATTAGGGTCTTTGTCGGTGCCGTAATAGCTGTCTCTATCGGTGTTTTGTGCAGATAAGTAGATATTGAAACGGTGCTTGTTGTCGGCAGAGAAATTGTCAAACTTGACACCACCACCGTCAATGGAGTGTCGAGTCATCTCGCAAACATCGGCTTCATGCGGTTGACGGTCGAGGGCATCACCGCCACGACGTTCTTCCTGCATGTGATGATACTCGAGGGTTACTTTTGAATATAGCCCGGTCTTAAGATACGAACGGAAGCCCAATGTCTGGTTTTTCAATTCGCACAATTCGGTAAAGCCGTCGTTGTCGTCGTCATATCCCGAGCGATGACGATTTTGTGCAAAGAGATAGACTCCGGCTTTGCTATCGTCTGTCACGAGCGAGGCATTGAGCGATGTGTTGTTGTCGTAGTTGCTCGAATTGCCGAGAGACATTATAGAGTGCGAGACAAGTCCCGTATTGCGCAATGGTTCTTTGGTTATGATGTTGATAGTTCCGGCAATGGCCGAAGCTCCGAAAAGAGCAGACCCACCGCCGCGCATAACCTCTACACGTTCTACCATGTTAGCAGGTATCTGTTCTAAACCATACACTCCCGCCAGGGCAGAGAATATAGGCCGCGAGTCGATAAGTATCTGCGTATATGGTCCTTCCAAACCGTTTATGCGCACTTGCTGAAAACCGCAGTTTTGGCAATTGTTCTCTACTCTCACTCCGGGCTGAAAACAGAGGCCTTGAGATAGCGATGTGGCATTGGAGAGTTCGAAGACTCTCGAATCTATCACTTGAACGAGAGCCGGAGCCAGTTTGCGCGTTGTCTCGGCTCTATTGGCAGAGACGACTACGCCATTGAGTTGTACGTTGTCTTCCTCTATTTCAAAGTTTACCTCTAACGTCTTGTTGTTCTCTATACTGATTTTCTTCGTTACGCTTTGGTAGCCTATATATTTCACCTCCAATGTGTAGTCGCCCGACTTGAGGTTCTTGAAGAAGAAGTGTCCCGTTGCATCTGTCACTGTTCCTATTGTTGTCCCTTTTATCACCACATTGACATAGGGGAGGTGAATTCCCGTGTTTCTATCAACAACATGTCCGACAAGGTTGGCATCTGTCGGAAGGTTCTGTGCTTGCAATAAGCACAAACTCCCAAGTGCCATAAGTACCGTAGAAAGATATCGTCTTATGTGATTCATCGCAACTTACAATTTAGATAAGAACTTCTCTCTCTTGACAATAAAACGTATGTGAACTCCTTCTCCGATGAGCGTTTCTCCATCATAGGCCGACACTTTGAATGTGAGTTTTCTCTCCTCTATGTCTGTCAGCTCCGCTGTTGCGCTTATCTCTGCACCTACGGGCGAAGCCTTGACGTGCGATACGTTCATGGCTATTCCCACCGTCGAACAGTCCTCTTCAATATCGTCGGCAACGCACATCATGGCTGCATTCTCCACCAGTGCCACCATTGCCGGTGTGGCATATACCGGCATGTCTCCCGAACCCATCTCTTTTGCTGTCAATGCATTGCTGACTACTACTCTGCTTGTGTATTTTTTCCCTTTTTTCATTGGTATTTGTTTATTTATTCCATTGGCAAATGTATTGCTTATTTAGATATAATCTACATAAAGCCAAGTTAAAAAAGATTAATTCTAAATAGAGAGGCGTAACATGTAGTAAAAGAGCACGTTTATAAAACATGCTTTGAATTAACATTGTTATGGAGACCATTTGAAAAGTTCTTACTATATTTAAGACGAACAAAAAACAATACGTCATGAGAAACAAACTCCTTGCATCGTTAATGATGCTCACAACAATCGTATGCGCTCAGCAGAACGTATCATTTCGTGAAGGCGCAATATCATCGCCCATTGTCAATGCCGACAACACTGTGACATTTCGTCTCAACGCTCCGAAAGCAGAGACGGTACAGGTTATCGGCGATTGGGCTGTCGACAATGGCAAGGCGTCTCTCGTTCGCAACAATGAAGGCCTTTGGGAATATACCACTCCGGTGCTTCCGTCTGAAATGTATACTTACCGCTTTGTGATTGACGACGTGGTGGTCATAGACCCAACAAACCCATTCGTCAAACGCGATGTGGGCAACGTCTTCAGCTACTTCTATGTCGGGAATGGCTGTGCCGACTACTACCAAGTCCACAATGTGCCACACGGCAATATCACTACTACATGGTATCATTCCGATGTTCTCAATGCCGACCGACGAATGACTGTCTACACACCTCCTTGCTACGACAAGAGCGACAAGTCATATCCGGTGCTCTACCTGCTACATGGCAGCGGTGGCGACGAAAACGCCTGGAATGAACTCGGTCATATAGCACGCGTCATGGACAACCTTATAGCCGAAGGAAAAGCAAAACCGGCTATCGTTGTTATGCCCAACGGCAATGCGTCGAAACAAGCAGCTCCAAGCGAGACATTCGAAAATCTGGACTACAAACCCGTCATGACTAACATGTTGCCTGCTTATAAAAACGGTGCTTACGAAGAGTCTTTCGGCGAGATTATAAAGTATATCGACGCTGCATTCCGTACTATTCCCGATAAGGAACATCGTGCTGTCGCCGGCCTTTCGATGGGAGGTTTTCACTCGCTATATATAGCTCTTACTTATCCGACGGCGTTCGACTATGTCGGATTGTTCTCTGCCGGATTACCTTCTGATTTCAACGCTCTGAACGGCGATTTGTACGACAAGACAGACGACAAACTCATGAGATTGAAGAGCGAGGGTTACAAACGTTTCTGGATAGCTTGCGGCAAGGACGATTTCCTCTATCAGGCTAACAGAAGTTTTTGCAAACATTTGGATTCGATAGGCTTTGAGTATGTATATCACGAATCGGATCGAGGACACTTATGGGCAAACTGGCGACAATATCTGCTGCTCTTCGTTCCTATGCTTTTTTAGACCCACATCGAAACATGCAACAAATCGTAATAATTGTCTTAAACCATGCCAACAATCAGAAAAGCAAACAAAGAACATTGCCCTATAATAAAAGCATTGGCGGAGAATGCCTTCCCTCATACCTATGCAAATATTTTGTCGTCGGAACAGATTGACTACATGATGCAGTGGATGTACTCCCTCGAGAGCCTCACGAGACAAATGGACGAAGGACATGTCTACTTCATCGCTTTTGACAACGCCACTCCCGTGGGATATGTCTCTGTACAACAGGAAGCCCCACACTCTTTTCACTTGCAAAAGATATATGTGTTGCCCGAATATCAAGGGCAAGGCATCGGCAGACTGCTTCTTCGTACTGCTGAAAAGTTCGTGCAACAGACATATAATGCACCTTGGACACTGCGACTAAACGTCAACCGCAATAACACAGCCTTGTCATTCTACAGAAAAGAAGGCTTCGACATCGAGACGCAAGGCGACTTCGACATTGGCAACGGCTATTACATGAACGATTATATAATGTGCAAAACGTTGTAGTCGCTCTATTTGCTGTTAAGTTTCATAAGTGTCCATCATTTTTCTCAAAAACCACAAATCCAAAAGCTATGAGTTGTTGGAAGAATCTTCATTAATGGTGGCAGAACCATAGATATATAAATGAAGTTATATAGATTAGGATAACAAAACTTAACAAAGTTCAGAAAAGAATATGAACAACAATATTACCCAATCAAAAAGCAATATCCCCGAACTACAATCACCTTTCGAGCAACTTCGTGAAGTGGATGCAGAGAGCAAAGAGTAGTGGAACTCGCGTAAGTTAGCGCGTGTGATGGCAAAGGTACCGAAATGTTTTTTGCAGAGGTAGTGCAGAGGCACTGCAAAGCCATTGCAGAGACTCAGGCTTGGGTAACACAGAAAGGCTATCATCTTGGTGTTTTCAAAGTATACCTAACACTCCTTTTATCTGCACCTCACAGTGTTCTAAATGTCGTATTATACCTTAACAATACTACATCATAGGTTTACCATAGGTTCACCGTAGGCTCACCATAGGCTCAGGCTATGTTCAGAAATGGTCTATTTGGGAAATATAGCCTTTATACAGCACATGGATACTATTCCGATAATCGTCAACATACACCTGAGTATCGTGTATCTTTGTTGCACACGAAAGAGGCATCACACACCACCCCCAAGAAACAACAAGCAGATATTCATAGCCAAACAAAAGAGATGACATAATACAATAAAAAAAGACAGAGCAGATTCTCTAATCTACCCTATCTTTACTGATTTCCCATGTGGATATTCTCACATGGATGGTATTAATAATTACTCGTTATCAAGACCTTCGATAGTCTTTATCTTACCATCTGCATCATACTCAAGTTCGCATACCTTCAAGCTACGCAAGTGGTTCTTGCCTCCTGATGGTACACTATCATGATGGAAAAGGTACCATTTACCCTTATACTCTACAATCGAGTGGTGAGTAGTCCAACCCACAACAGGAGTAAGTATCACACCTTGATATGTGAAAGGTCCATATGGATTATCACCTATAGCATAACACAATAGATGTGAATCACCTGTAGAATACGAGAAGTAATATTTACCGTTGTACTTATGCATCCAGCTTGCCTCAAAGAAACGATGTGGATCATCTGCAGATAGTGGCTTACCTGTCTCATCAACCACAAGTATTGGCTTTGGCTCTTCTGCAAAGTGGAGCATATCGTCGCTCAACTTAACCATACGGCTTGGCAACGATGGTTCGTCACCATGTGGAAGATTTGGACTATCAGGTGTGTTGTTCACCGCTGGGTCTTCTACTGGTTTGTTGTCACGGTATGACTGCAATTGACCACCCCAAAGACCACCGAAATACATGTAGTAGCTACCATCTTCATCTTTGAACACACAGTTATCAATACTGTAGCTACCAGGTATCGGCTCTGGCTGAGGAATGAATGGACCGGCAGGATTATCTGCAATAGCAACACCATGATGGAAGACCTCGTTACGATCCTTCATTGGGAAATACATATAGTATTTACCGTCTTTCTCTGCTACGTCGCAATCCCAAAGCTGACGACCTCGCCATGCAATATCTTCCAAGTCCAACACTTTACCATGGTCAACGACCTCTCCATTCATAGGGTCATCAGTAGAAAGGACATGGTAATCTTTCATGATATACTCGTCTCCACTGTCGTTGGTAACATTATCACATTCCCAATCGTGTGAAGGGTAAATATACACTCTGCCGTTGTATACATGTACAGAAGGGTCTGCCATGTAGTCCTCAGGGAACAAATATCTCTTCTTTGTCATACTGTTTGTTATATTAAATAATTAATCAACTATATTGTCTTACTGTTTGTTGCGAGCTTCTATCTCTCTGTTTATCTCATCTATACGTTCGTCGCTTAAATCATACTTAGAGATAATCCACATTGAGAGCAACAACAACAATGCTGGTATTACGCACACCAACCAACGTATACCCTCTTGCGCCAAAGGCGACTGAGCGTCGAGGTTGTTCATAAAGTATGCTCCAGCTGCGTTACCTACGCTCATCATAGCAAATGCTACAATGAAGAAGAGCGCAACGACACGAAGTGGTTTGTTGCGGAAAAACTCTGTCCAAAGGTCACTCACCTTTACATTCTCTGTCTCTGATGAGTCCATCACAACACGCTCTTTACACTGAGTAAAGCAGAAGATAAGCAATACCAAACCTACCAATGCGTAGATAAGCATAGTGTAGAACCAAGCACTTGGGTCTTTTGGTAAAGTACTTGCTTCCTGAGCAGCTGCTTGATAGCCTGTCCATGCCAACACTGCACCTGGAACAACACCACCCATTGCCATACCAGCCTTAAAGAAGATACCTGTCAAGGCATTTACGATACCTGAGATACGACGTCCTGTAGTGTACTCACCATAAGAGATAACCTCAGGAATGAGAGCCCACATATAACCTGTTGCCACTATGACACCTGTTGACTTGATAAACTGTGCAACATATACCAAAACGAGGTTATCTTCTACTCTTCCCATTCGACTTATGATATAGAGCATAGCCATACCTATTATAGCAACAGATAGGAAGATGTAGAACATATTCTTCTTACCGACTTTACGCTTGATAGCTGGAACAAGTGGCATGAAGATAAACGATGGCAACGAACCTAACCCCATAAAGAGAGCCATTTCGATAGGCAACTCTGCTATACCTGCCATATAAGCCACGAGGATAGGAATACCTGCTGATACAGCCAAACCACCTACATTAGCCATAAACATACGCACCGATGTGAGTATAGTTATCTCATCTGTGTCACGTGTCAAAGAGCTATTCAATGCTCCGTATGGTACATTAATCAACGTGTACAACATCGACATACCTACATAAGTAACATATGCATAGATAAGTTTTGTCATATAGTCACCATCTGCAAAGCCGTTCCAGAAACATGCTATTGCCAAACCTGTCAACGGCACACCGGCAAAGACTAAGTAACTACGATATTTACCAAATGAAGGGTTATGCTTATCTACGAACGTTCCCACCAATGGGTCCCACAAGACGTCAATAAGACGAACGATGAGAAACATCAACGCTGCATCACCTGCATCTAAACCAAAGATATCTGTGTAGAAAAACAACAGATACATACTGATTGTTTGGTAAATAAGGTTCTGTGCTAAATCACCCGAACCAAAGCCTATTCGCTGTATCCACGATAGCTTATAAAATCCTTTGTTTTGTTCCATTTTAGTTTATAGATAAATTGACTTATTGATTATTGTTATTTCTTTTTCTTCTTTGTCTCCGCAGAGGTCTTTATATCCTCGTATGCTGCAGTGGCAACACGATTGCCCAATGTCTTCTTGTCGAGAGGGTGAATATCGTTCCACTCGCCAAGGTCGCTGTTCTTTATCAGTGTTGCATGAGGGTCAGCATCAGCTGCTTTCTTTTGTTCGGCACGCATTTCTGCCCATGTCCTGCGTCCGCCGACATCGCTCTTGTGTAGGAAGTCGGCAAGTTCGACGATGTAAAACGGCAATGTCGTATCGTCTAACAATGCTCGCCAGTTGTTCATCATGATACCGAGCAATGTTGCATATTCGTTTCTGTGACTTACGTTTGACTCTCCCTGATACCATACCGCACCGCAGAACTTTACGTTCTTCAATGGGTTTATCATTGCATTGTAAAGACTTGTCGGCTTGTAGAAGAAGCTCTGACCTCCTGCCGGCTGTCGTGGCATGGCTGTTCCCAAGCTATACTTCCAATCGCCTTCGAGGCTTACGCTCTCCGTTCCGCATATTATCTTGTAAGGCTTTTCCGGCACAAACTGCGGTCTGCCACCATTGCTGACGATACGCACCGTCACGACGTTGTCGCCTTCTCGCAACAAGCCTTCCGGTATAGGATATATGCGTGGAGGGTACTGATAGCCTGTCGAACCGACAAAGACGCCATTGATATATACCGAGTCTGCGTCGACGATACAGCCCAGACGTATCACTCCGGCTTTCCCTGCCATCGAAGCGGGGACATCGACATGCTTACGCAACCAGTGCGCACCGGCTACGGTATTCAGTCCGTCCGTTCCCCATGTTGCATCGGGCATGTATCCTCCTTTCCAGCCTTCGTCTTCGGGGTGAAGTTCTTTGAGCGACGGTGTACGGGCGAACATATCCACTACCTGCCACTGCGAATCGTCATAGTCATAAGCCTGCCATTTGCCGGCTACACCTTTATCGGCTGCTATCAATGTCTTGTTCCACTGACTGTAGTTTGCGTTTGAGAGTTGCTGTATAAGTTGACGATAGTCGGCATCTTCGTACATCTTCTTCTCGTTGATGTGTCTTGGAAAGGCCTTCAAAGAGTCTTCACATACCCATGCTTCGATAGGTGTTCCGCCCCAGCTTGAGTTTATAAGACCTATCGCAACATTGGTGCTGTTGTAAAGCTCTCGTGCCATGAAGTAGCTTATTGCCGAAAAGCCATTGACTGTAGCCTGTGTGAGCGGAGTCCAAACGCCACCTGATAGTTCTGTGCGTTCGTTGTTTAAGTCCCACTCTTTGGGCACTATAAATTGACGTATGTTTACGTTGTCGTATGTGCTTATCTCTTCTTCGAACATCTCTCTTACTCGTCGTATCGGGAGTTCCATATTCGACTGTCCCGAGCAGAGAAAGACATCTCCTATCATAACGTCTTTCACCTCCTTGTCGCCAATCTTTATCACGTACGGTCCTCCGGCTTTCTGCTGCGGAATATCTACCGACCAATTGCCATCGGCATCTGCCACGACATTGTACTTCTTCTTCAGGAATACTATCTCCACCGATTCTCCGGCATCAGCATATCCCCATAGCTTTATCGGCTCGTTGCGTTGCAACACCACACCGTCTGAGACAAGTTTTGGCAGACGCACCTCTGACGCAGCCTCTTGCGCCGCAAAGATTGCGACAGAACAGATTGCCAACTGTTTTATATTTCTACTTAATACCATAGTTATTACCTTTTTTGTTACCATGTTACCTTATCTTGCAAATTTCGCTTTATTAACCCAATTATCACGTCCAAAATGTTTCTTTTAATATTGCATTCGTTACATATCATGTCGACTATTGTATCAAAACCTATTATCACGACAGCCTTTCAGCGTGTCAAATAAGGGTCCTTTACAATAAATATCAGGGTCGTTCTCACTGCGAGTACGACCCTGATGCAGCGTCTTACGACACTACCACATATCACACTTACCTGTTATTTGTTGTATTCGTAGAGTTTTACTTTCAACACCTTGAAGTCATCTACTCCTATGCGCACGTGTCGACCTTGATGTGTCTCATCGCCATTTAGACGACGAACGAACGATGTTGTACCATCGGCGTTGACCTTAACCTCATCACATGATACTATGCCTATGCGACGTTGTCCGCGCCAACGTTCCGTGTCGGGAGTCTGCTCTTCTCCTTTCTGAGCAAAACCGTCTTCTCCGAGACTCTTCTGCTCGAGACTCTCGCTCTTGTGTCCGAAGGTGACGACGATGCCCGAACCTGCAACTATATATTCGTTGTGAGACGTGCGTAGTATCAATCCGCCACCGGCAGGCCATGTCGTACCGTCTGTCGCTCTTGCGTCCCATGGCAACGTGAAGACATGACGACATGTCATCTTCAAGTCGCCACTCTCTATTACGCGCTCCTTGTCCTCCATGTCAAACAAGAGCCCGTTTGAATAATCATGTCCTTGATGAGCTGTGAGGAGAGGCGTCATTTCACTAATTAACTTATATGCCTTGACCGTAGCTGCGTCGGGAGCGTCGTCGGCATTTTCGATAGAGAACGGACTCACGCCTATTGCCTCGTGTTCGCCAAAAGCATAGAAAGCTTGTGCTCCGTTATCCGGTGTCAGACGCATCTCGGGTATGAAAAGTGCATTGGTAGGGCTCTTATACTGCGATGCCCAATGAGCAAAGCCCTTGTCGTAGATATCGGGAGATATGAAGTCTATAGATGGTGCGACACAACGCCATATATCCATCAGATGCGCCAATGGTCCTGCAGATGGATATTCTCCCGGCTTGCGGTCACGACTATTCATGGCTGCATTGACGTAGAGAGGCACATTGTATGCCAATCGTGCCGACTGTGCCATGCGTTCTACGTAAAGTGCGTAGTGATATGCCATAAATATCTCGTCGGTATATATGTCTTCTCCGAATATCTCTGTCCATGTGCCAACGGTCTTAAATCCACTTTTACTCCATTTGTCCAACAGATGCGAATGAAGTGTGTTCTTATTGTCGACAAGATAGTTCATAAGCTTTTCCGGTACTGGTTGAGCAAACATCTCATTGGCCTCCGGAGAGTAATCTCGAGCACTTTCGAGCATTCCTATCTCGTTCTCGATTTGTATCATTATGACAGTGTTGTTATTGTCCACGTCTGATATATGATTGACCCATCTGCTGAACGCATTGTTGTCGGCATTAAAGACATTGGCAGAGAAGACAGAGGCTATCTCCAATGGTTTACCTTGCGCCGTCTGTACTCTGGGGTAACGTGCATAGTCTCGTTTGAACCATTCCGGAGCGTAACAGCTCATTGAGTTCTTCCATGCTCCGAACCAGAGAAAGATGACTTTCAGATTGTACTTCTCGGCGGTAGATATCACCTTGTCGGTAAGCGAGAAGTCAAACTCTCCTTGTCGAGGCTCGAGCATGTCCCAATATGCTGGCACTAAGACGGTGTTGAGTCCCATGCGTTGCAACTTGGGGAAAATGCGTTCTATATCTTCCGGATTCGACGCCGACGAATTGCCAAGCTCGCCTCCCAAAATAAGAAATGGTTTGCCATTGACCACAAGTTGCTGTGTATTGCCTATGGTTTGAAGATACGCTTTCTGTGCATAAGAGTTTATAACAGCTAAAGCGAAGATAAAGATTAGTGATAATGTTCGTTTCATCGTTATGCAGTTTGTATTATTTTACATCATGGTATTTGGCTCTTACTTATTGATAAATAGGAGTGGCAAAAATAACACTTTTGTTTTGATTGTACAAAACTGATTTAGAGCTATCTTGGGAAAAGCACCCTCACAGAAAGTCTCTGCATGGGTGCTGTCTCACATATATAAATTGCTTACATTACTCTCTTCAATGCTTCGTCTATTATCACTTTGTGATCGAAAGCAAATTCCAATACATCAAGTTGATTCACTTCGTACCATTTACACATTATAGCATCGCTATCTGCAATGGCCTCAACCTCCTCTTTCAAGACTACGACATACGCCACAGAGACTATCCAACCACGAGGGTCTCTATTTTTTCCACTTGACACCTTGAGCAAAGAGAGGTCAGATACTTTGATATCAATCCCCGTCTCCTCGGCAAGTTCTCTCACTGCACAGTTCTCTATCTTGTCATCATCTGGCGCATAGAAACCACCCGGCAAAGCAAGACAATTAGCATACGGGTGATTGCCTCGTGTTATGAGCAAAATCTTGTTCTTCTCCTTTGAGAATACAACAAGATCTGCTGCGACAGAAGGTGCTTCATATTGCTTCCTGTCATATCGATCGAGGTATATCTTTTCTCCAAGAGACGGATTGAGAATCTTACGAGCCATGTCAAACATCTCGACTTTAGACCGCTCACTGTAGAATAACGGTATGATACCATATATATGATGCGATCCATATTCGGTGAGGATAAATATGTCGTCATCTTGGAAATACATCAAAGAGTTGTCAATAAGATACTTTATCTCCTCCGCAAAGACTTCACGAAAATCTTCGTTGAATCGTTTTTTAAAAGCACTCATCGAAATGAATCCGAAATAAAACATCACGGAGATAGCTTTTGCCCGTACTTCGCTCATTGGCATATCAGCAATGTCATTTATAGGCAATTCGCCTTTGTCAATAGCAGCAAAGTATCGATTCATTTTATGATTGTCACACCCGAGATTATATGCCAAATAGTTACCTACAAACGATTGAGCTCCAAGACCCATGCCGACATACGATGTAGCATTTACAACACGCATAGTGAGATAGTCCGACGTTCCCAAATCTCCTTCCACTCTACTAAATGTATTCTTTCCGACATTCGCCACAAAACCAGCCTCTTGGAGCAATGTATATGCTATTTCGTATTGTCTGTTGGCCTTAAACAGACTAACACCTTGTGACTCTTTCTCAAGTTTTGTCCCCTTATAACGATTGCGATAAAGTGTTATATACTCCGGGTTCATAGCAATAGTATATTTCACTGTATTCGCAAAGTCTTCGTCCGACTGATTGAGAAACCCGTACATGAGGTCGATATTAAGTCGTGTATAGCCTGCTTGACGTATATTCTTAACAGCTTGTTCATATATGTATTCACTACCTTCACGGCCCAATGATTCGAGTAACGAACTCGACACCGTTTGAAAGCCCATAGATATCCTATCGTATCCCATTCCCCGCACAGCTCGTAATTTCTCTTTCTCACGAGCTGCAATGAGAGGCGTAGTCTCGATACTCCAACTTGTTCCGGCTTTGAAGTTGAATGTGCGTATCTTATCACTGATACGTTGCAGATTGTCAACGGAGAGATAAAGCGGAGTTCCTCCTCCAAGATCAAAACCTACAATAGTTTTATCTCCTATCATCTGCTTGTACATGTCTATCTCTCGCAACAGATAGTCAATATAAATATCTTGATTGACCTCTTCAGGGTCATTCATTACCACATACTCACAAAACCGACAACGAGTCTTGCAGTATGGCACGTGTACATATAGGCTAAGTTTTTCTTGTGCAAGAATATTGTCTCTCACAACCTTTGCAATAACTGTTGTGTCATGTAATTCGTACTCTGAAAGAGAATTTACTCGAAGTGGATATGCGGTATTGGCATAATGATGAAACTTTATACCCATATCAAACAACTCTTCACATGTGTAACGAGATTTATTTTGTGCCATAATTAATTAAATTTCTTTATAAACAAAGATACACGTAACTAACGACAAATATAAAAACTGTCCAAGATACTGCCATGCTGTCTTGTAACATGCCGAAAAACAAACAAAAGACAGGTATCATAAGATTATTCTTACGATACCTGTCTTTTCTATTCTGACGCATTAATGTGCATGTGTATTAATATCTGTAGTGATCAGCTTTATATGGACCGTTGACATTTACACCTAAGTAGTCAGCCTGCTTTTGTGTAAGTTTAGTAAGCTTGACACCTAGTTTGTCGAGATGCAAGCGTGCTACCTCTTCATCAAGGTGCTTTGGCAAACGATATACACCTACTTCATAGTTGTTAGCCCAAAGCTCCATCTGTGCGAGTGTCTGATTAGTAAACGAGTTACTCATCACAAATGACGGGTGACCTGTTGCGTTACCAAGGTTTACGAGACGACCGCGTGAAAGCAATATAATGCTATGTCCGTCAGGGAAGATAAACTTATCAACCTGTGGCTTGATGTTTACCTCCTTAATGCCCGGATAGTTTTCGAGCTTCTCTACCTGTATCTCATTATCAAAGTGACCTATGTTACATACTATAGCTTGGTCCTTCATCTGCTCCATGTGTTCGATAGTGATGATATCGCAGTTACCTGTTGTAGTGACAAAGATATCACCTTCAGTAACAACATCTTCCACCGTCTTCACTTCAAAGCCCTCCATAGAAGCCTGCAATGCGCATATAGGATCTATCTCTGTTACTATGACACGAGCGCCGAAGCCACGCATACTCTGTGCACAACCTTTACCTACATCACCATAGCCACATACAACAGCAACTTTGCCTGCTATCATGACGTCTGTTCCTCGTTTGATACCATCAGCAAGTGACTCACGGCAACCATAAAGGTTATCAAACTTACTCTTTGTTACTGAGTCATTGACATTAATAGCAGGGAAAAGAAGTTCACCCTTTTCCATCATCTGATAGAGACGGTGAACACCCGTTGTTGTCTCTTCCGAAACACCCTTTACACCTTTTGCTATGTTTGTCCAATAATCTTTCTTACCTTCCGTCATACGTAGGAGTTCTATCAACTCGCGGTAGTCTTCACCTTCGTTAGAGAAGTCTTGACGGAGGAAGTCCGGATTTTTCTCAGCTTCAACTCCTTTGTGTATAAGAAGCGTTGCATCACCTCCATCGTCAACGATAAGGTTTGGTCCTAATCCATTGCCAAAGTCAAGAGCCATCTTTGTGCACCACCAATATTCGGCAAGGCTTTCGCCTTTCCATGCGAAAACCGGAACACCGGCTTTTGCTATTGCTGCTGCAGCGTGGTCTTGAGTAGAGTAGATGTTGCATGAACACCAGCGTACCTCTGCTCCGAGAGCGACCAATGTCTCGATGAGAACAGCTGTCTGGATAGTCATGTGAAGCGAACCCATGATACGAGCACCCTTGAGAGGCTTTTCGTTACCATAACGTTCACGGAGAGCCATAAGACCAGGCATCTCTATTTCAGAGATTTCAATCTCTTTACGTCCATAGTCTGCAAGGTTGATGTCGGCAACCTTGTAATCGTACTTTGTATTGTCAACGTATTCTATCATAATCTGAAATAATAATTTAGAGTGCAAAGGTAGTTTATTTGAGGGGAATATGCAAAAGGATAATTCGCATTATAAAATCTGCGAATTGATACAATGATTATAGATAACGGGTTGTTAAAAAAATGATGTATTGTTGCTTTGAAAATATTGCTTCTGACGTATAAGTGACAAAATGTCATTCGACTCTTTTAAAACTGACAGTTTGTCATCGCCGTTGTCTTTACAACTGACATTTTGTCATCTTTTCATATAAAAGTTGTTAATAGATTTACATTATGCACTAAAACACGTTACATATTATAGTTTGGCACGTTTTATGTAATAGAGACACGCAAATAGGGTTTAGGAAAATCTCAACAAGGTTGTAGTGCGCTCCCTTGAACAGAACATAATCCCGACACCCTATGTATTATTGTTAATTTATTAATTGTTTTTTATGAACACATCTAAAATGTCAGAAAAAAACCCTTACCAAATACAGGTAAGACTTTACAAAAACAACTTCAAGACCGAAAAAGGTCCATATTACGCAAAGACCATAGCCCTCAACACAATGAATACGGCTGAGATTTGCAAGCAAGCAGCAGAACGTGGTGGCTCTAATATCTCACCTGCACTCATGAACCAGGCCGTAGAAGATTTCTTCCGAGAAATGGCATACAAGCTTGAGAGTGGCGTTGCAGTCAACACGGGATATTTCTATGCCCACCCGACTATCAAAGGCGCATTCGAATCGAAGTACGACAGCTTCGACGAGACACGACACTCTGTCCAATTTACGTTTTCTCAAGGGCAACTTATGCGCAAAAAGATTGATAACGTTAAGTTCAAAATACTGGGTTATAGCGAAAACGAGCCTCGCATCGAGACTATCTATGACTACACAACATTGAACAAAAACGGCATCATCACTCCTGCCCGCAATCTTAAACTCATCGGCAACAAGATTCGTATCGCTGGCGACGATGAGAATGTGGGATTATACTTTGTCAATACCGAGACAAAGGTGCGCACCAAGCTCCCGAAGGAGTTCATTTTGGAAAACAATCCGAAGAGCGTCATTGTCTTATGTCCTGATTTATCACCCGGATTGTACACTATAGAGATACTCACACAATACGCAAATAGCAGCAATACCAATAAGACTATTACAACTATTGCTTCTGAAAACATCTTACAAGTGGAGTAATCTCCTACAAATTCAATAGCGCACAACATCTTTGTCCTCTGCACGATGTGCAGGGGACTTTTTGTTTTATTTCCACCGCATTACCGCCCGGTGCAACTCAAACACGCAACAATGCGCTAACCTAATGCGCATCGATATATAGCTTAGTACTCGACGTTCCGCTAACTTAGTTCTCGAGGCTCCGCTAACTTAGTACTCGACGTTCTACTAAGCTAATTCTCGACCCGTACTAAACTACCGAAATGATAATCTTTCGTTTTGTGAAGGTGTTTTTGCCCGAGATATACTTCATCTATAAAACACTCTCATCGTCCAATAATCCCGGCACATTTCTGTGTTTCTCGGGAGCCCATTGCCACTGGGCGTGGGTGAGAAATGTGCCGCCGTTGTAGTCCATGAGGTTGTCGGTCGACTCTTTATCAGCATAAAACGTCTCTGTCTCTTCTTCAAAAGTGTGATGCAGAGAATCTATATTCTCGATACATTTTAGTCAGTAATGACGGCCGAAGGGCATCTGCCGGTAGAATGCCGTTGTCACTGATAATAAGAGCGTTATGATTATGCCCGTAATGCGTCGCATGTGTTTTTGGCAATGAGTTATGACACTTTCGCAAATGTAACGAGATTATGGCTAAAAGCAAAGGTTTGCAGGGTGTATATTGATTGCAATGGCGTTGCAGAGGGGTTGCAGAGGCTTTGCAAAAGGCGTTGCAACGGGATTGCTTATTGTACAATTTGATTTGTAAAAGGGGTTTTAAATGGTGTTGGAGGTAACATGAGAAGAGTAGATTCATGCTAAAAAAGAGATTCTGAATAATCCCAAGAAGCCTCCTTTATTCTTCAACATACACTATTTTAATTCGTAGAGTTAACATTAATTTAATGTCTCTCCTTATTTTTCTTCCGGTGTCAATCATTTAATAATCATTTCCCCATTTTTCAGGAGAAGAACTTCAATATATTCTTGTACCGTCAATACAAAAACAACATATCCCGACAAACTAAAATCAGCTTGTCGGGATATATATTATTCAACTGCAAATCTCTTAGTCGATATATTCAAATCCACAATAAGGAACAAGCACCTCCGGCACTTTGATTCCCTTATCAGTCTGGTTATTCTCAAGAATAGCTGCTACGATACGCGGTAAAGCTAATGCCGAACCATTGAGCGTATGCGCAAGTTGAGCTTTCTTATCACCATTCTCCTTGAAACGAAGCTTCAAACGGTTTGCCTGGAATGACTCGAAATTTGATACCGAACTAACCTCCAACCAACGCTTCTGTGCTGCAGAGAACACTTCAAAGTCATAAGTGAGCGCAGATGTAAAGCTCATGTCGCCACCACACAACTTAACGATACGGAATGGCAATCCCAACTTAGATACCAAACCCTTAACATGCTCTACCATCTCATCAAGTGCTTCGTATGAGTTAGAAGGATGTGATAGACGTACTATCTCTACCTTTGAAAACTCATGCAAACGATTGAGACCTCGCACATCTGCTCCCCATGAACCTGCTTCTCTACGGAAACATTCCGAATATGCGCAGTTCTTCACTGGGAAATCCGATGCTTTGAGTATAACATCACGATAGATATTTGTCACAGGAACTTCTGCTGTTGGTATCATATAAAGATTATCAAGACCCACATGATACATCTGACCCTCTTTATCTGGCAACTGACCTGTTCCAAATCCTGAATCTTCATTCACTACAAGAGGAGGAATAACTTCCTGATAACCCGACTTGTTGGCCTCGTCGAGGAAGAAACTGATAAGAGCACGTTGCAATCGTGCGCCCTTACCTTTATAGAATGGGAAACCAGCACCAGAGACCTTAATTCCAAGTTCGAAATCTATTATATCGTACTTCTTGATCAATTCCCAATGAGGCTGAGCATCGTCTGCAAGAGTAGGTATTGCGCCTGATTCGTAAACGACAACGTTGTCTTCAGCCGTTTTTCCTTCCGGAACAGATGCGTGAGGCAAATTAGGCAACAAGACCAAGTTCTTCTGCAAATCTGTCTCTATGTCTTTGAGTTTCTGTTCGCCCTCTTTTATCTTTGTCTTAAGGTCTCCTGTTTTGGCACGTGCCGCTTCGGCTTCTTCCTTCTTGCCCTCTTTCATAAGCTGACCTACCGAACGTGAAATGGAGTTCAACTCATTTTGCAACGTCTCAGCTTCCGACTGTGCCACTTTACGTGCATTATCTAAAGCTATAATCTTGTCTACTATCTCTGTAGCATCAAAATGCTTAACCTTCAATCGTTCAATGACGAAGTCACGGTTTTCTTGTATTAACTTTAATGTAAGCATTGCCTAATATGAATAAAAAATCTCCCGTCTTGGCTACTCGTAAGTACACAAAGCAGGAGATAATAAGTTTTACTTAAGCGATTTCCTGCTTATTCTGCAGGAACCACTGAAACGAACGAACGATTGTTCTGTTTTCTTGTGAATGTAACAGTACCGTCAACGAGTGCGAAGAGAGTATGATCTTTACCCATACCTACGTTCAAACCCGGATGGTGCTGCGTACCACGTTGACGAACGATAATGTTGCCAGCTTTTGCAAACTGACCACCAAATATCTTAAGACCCAAACGCTTGCTTTCTGATTCGCGGCCGTTCTTTGAACTACCTACACCTTTCTTGTGTGCCATGGTTTCTTACGTCTTTAAAAATTAACCAATAATGTTTTCAATCTGAATTTGTGTGAAGCACTGACGGTGTCCGTTCTTCTTCTCGTAACCTTTTCTTCTCTTCTTGTGGAAAACGATTACTTTGTCACCCTTAACGTGTGAAAGAACTTTAGCAGAAACCTTTGCACCGTCTACAACTGGAGCACCAATTTTCACTGCACCCTCGTTGTCGATGAGGAGTACCTTCTCAAATTCTACACTCTCACCTTCGTTCTGTGCCAAACGATGAACGAAGATCTTCTTGTCTTTTTCTACTTTAAATTGCTGTCCTGCAATTTCTACAATAGCGTACATCTTTATTATACGATTATTAGTTACACCTGCAGGCGGTTACTCCATATAAAGCAACACTTTTCCGAGCCATACAGATTTGATGGCGCAAAGGTAGTGCTTATTTTTTAAATTCGCAAGGGTTCAATGACGTTAAAATTCTTTTATACAAATCTTTTACAACTATATCGGATAAATCGTTGGTTTCGTTTTGGGGACATTTTTGCATTGCGACTACCATGTTCGCAACGAATATTCTTTTATCTCTTTTTCGTACTGTGCCTCTTTCCCATCTACATATTTATTGACCAACGCATGGAATGCCGGACTATGATTGGGCTCTATGATGTGACAAAGTTCGTGTATTATTACGAAGTCTATCAGTCTATCGGGCAATCTGACGATATGAATATTCAGGCAAATACGTCCACGTGTTGAACAACTGCCCCATTGTGACTTCATGTTTCTAAAGTCTATTTTCGTAAAATCGACACCTATCGTTGCTGCCCATAGTCGTATTTTGTCGGGTAAGAATTTTTGTGCTTCATTTTTCATCACGCGGCATAAGACTTTACGTACATACTCTTGCAGTTCTGCTGTTTCGACATTTATATCTGCCGGATAATGAACAATGATATCTTCTCCGTTTATCTTCGAGAAAAATTTGTCTTTATATAAGAGGGAAGGTTTCATTACTAATCTGTGGCAATATGTACAAAACTCAACATCGGGCGTAAAGATGGTAAGTTGCTGTCTGTGTCGTTTTTGAAAAGTTTCTATTTGTCTTAAGACTTCATCTCTATGTTCGTTTAGGAATGACATCACGTATTTCATTGACATTCGGGGGTGTTTGACGACACGGACTCTGCCATCGTACAATATCTTAATTTTCAACACTCGGCATTGCTTGGTCTCATAGACTTCGACTTCGCCAAGTCTTTCGATATTTATCGAGTACGAACACGCCATAACATCTCACTGTTTTTTGTTCTCGCCATAATATTTTATTGCCATGCTATCTGCTGCTATTGTCATGCTCGGCATGGTTATTCCGCCTTGCACGCCTTGTTGCTCCATCACGGCTCTCAAGTCATAACAAACATATTCGCCCAATTGCCATGGCGATGTCGAGACCCACAACTGCAAATTGTCCGGATTGAAGACTACGCTATGGTGACTGATAAACTGACACAAAGCCTCCTCCGAACCTACGGGCAATGCCTTGTCGTTAGCATCTTTGTAATCACGCAATATAGCTACTGCCGTCGGCACATCTATGGCTCCGGTTCTTTTTATAAGTTGCTCGGTGCGTTGGAGTCGTCTTTCGCTCACTACATACGGTTCGGCTCTACGCATCGAAATACTTCGATAATGGTTAGTCAAGGCTATGCTTCCATTATCTGATATTATGACAGACATTTTGTCCGGCGACTTCTCTATCACGGCTGTTTTGCGTTCTTTGGCTGAACATACGAATATCTGTTCACTGACAAATGTCTCTGTCTGTTCGGCTATGGCCACGGCTTCGTCAATCGACGAGGCATATTGCACTATCTGACGTGCCAAGATAGAGACCGGTGTACGACCTTCTATGTTGAGAGGTCCTTCTGCTGCATTGAGCGTAACGGTCAGACCCTCCATATTCATGCCACTCACGACGCCCATCATGGCTGGCCAACTAACCGAAACGAAAGGTATTCCCTCTGTAGGATTTACAAAGACGACCATTTTATGACGGGCGAAGTCCTCGCCAAAGAAGAAGTCAAAGTTACGTCCGACGAGCATCAAGGAATCGGCACTCTGCCCGTCCCAGACAGCAAAGGCCGTACACCCTACCAACATATAACGTTGCATGGCATGTCCGATGTCGTGCGCTCCGTGATAGTTAAGCTGACGTGCATAGGCGGCTCCTACAAGTTCGTCATAGTCGGACGAACAGACTTGCGACATGTTATAAACTTCGCTGCAAATCTCATCGGGGATATAGTCGTCGATATTACGATTTGAGAACATCACCATTCGACGCAGAAATCCTAAATATAATTCGGACGGAATGATAGATTGTATTCGTTCTATAAATGTTCGTTCTTGATACTGTATAAGTTCCTTTGCCAATGCTCCATAAGCCGCACCACGCTCTTCCGGACGTCCCTCAAGATACATCTCCCACAGCCCATGTTCGTTTTGTCGCAACATGCTGCCGTTGTATTCTCTGAGTCCATCTACATTCTTTATTTGTGTAGTGTCAATTTGCACTTGCTCTGTCGGTATTTTGTACTCCACGCTCGAACCGACGACATACACGAAAAGTATTGCTACAACGAGCAATCCGAGCAAACTTGCAACCGCAAAGACTATGGCTTTAATTATCTTCATTTGCTGTAATTCGTTTGGCTAAATATTCATTTCCAAGCAGTTCTGCACAGGTGATAGTTGCCGTCATTGTCACTCCTATAATACCATGAACGTAGAGCGACTGCCCGGAGAGTAGCAGGTTGGGCACCTTTGTGCGAACCGAAAACATCGTCGGCAAAGGGTTAACACTGTTTTTCATTATGCCGTAAGCTGTGCCGTCAGGTGTCCCGGTATAGTCGCGATATGTCAGCGGAGACGAGGCTCCTATATAAGATATATATTCTCGTATAGATGGGTAATAACGTTCATAGCGTCTCAGACATGCCTCTGTCAAGTCCTTTTTCCACTTTTCGTATTCATCGCCTCGCCGCATTGGCATACTGTCTGCCCAGCCGGCAAGCTGACTTTTATAGACGGGAATGTGCAACATCATTGTCTCTGTCCACTCTTTGCTGCTGTCCGGCTGTTCGCACACCATCATACTCCATTCTCCTCGCAACACTTTTTCCTCTGTGCTCCATGTGTCATTTGAGAGATGAATGAAGGTGTTAGTATTCTCGAAACGCTTGGAACGAGGCTTAAGTCCTATATAGACAGTGAAAACTCCATAAGTATTTTTCAGTTCGTTCAGACGCGTTCGGTATGCTTTTTTTATAGGCAGTCCGTGGTCCAAAATGTCAAAAGTGCATTTCGGATGCAACGTAGATATATATGTATCGGCACAAATGCATTCGCCATCATCAAGTTTGGCGAAAGTTATCTTCCCGTCTTCCATTGCAAGACGACAGACACCATTGCCAACGACAAATTCACCACCGCAAGCCTTTATTCTCTCGGCAAGAGCATCGGCAAGAGTCTGCGTTCCTCCCAAAATTTTATAAGCTCCTTCTATATTCGTGCCGACAACCATCGCATACACATAGAACGCCGAGGTCTCCTTTTCGCCTCCGTAGAGCACCGAACTTCCTGCCAAGATACCTCTCAAATCTGGATTCGTGACATGTGAAGCTATCACTTCGTTGACCGAGACAGACATATATTGACTATAGTTGTCAAGACTTATCTGTCCTTTTTTCAGAAGTTCCACGGAGATAGAGTCCTTCACCGCCATGACGAGGTCTATAAAACGTTGGATACCATCTCGTTCTTCGGGGAAATAGCTTGCAAGTTGCTCTACGAAACGCTCTCTTCCCAACGCCAGACGATATTCCCTGCCACAGATATTGATGACTTCAAAAGCGTCGCTATCGAGACGGAGCAACTCCACCTTGTCTTCCACACCGAAATAACGAAGATATTGACGCATTATCTGCCCTTCATCAAGACTGCCCACATAATGCACTCCGGTATCAAAGCTATATCCCTTACGCACAAAAGATTGCAGACAGCCGCCTACAATCTTATACCGTTCAACGACACACACCCGACGCCCTTCATTGGCAAGCATGAATCCACAGGCCAAACCACTGAGCCCGCTACCTATAACTATGACATCATAACGTTTCATGGTTGCAAATGTAAAAGAAACAGATTAAATTTCACTATCGAAGGACATAGTTTGATTGCAAATGTCGTTGGATATCTGAAACATGTACAAAAAAGCTTTGCACCAATGTTTCCCCTTGAAAAGGACTTAACCCGTAGAGCCAATAAAATTTCAACCCCAATATCATCTTTCCCGTATTACTGCCCGTACACCTCCTTTCTTTTTGGGTGTGTTGCGAGTTGGAGGTGAGTGCTTCAATCTCATGCCTCCTACTCGCTTTTCTTTATGTTTTGGTTTCCTTTATCTTTTGCATACTCTTTTCTATCTCCATTCGACAACGCCTACGCTGTCTATTCTAAATGGTCGTTCGTCCCAACCGCGTGTGTGGTTGCTTAGCCACAGCAGTGTCCCCGATGGTATGTCTTCATATCGCAAACTATTGTCGTCGGCCACTTTGCGACCCGCCGAAAGCCACTTTTCCCCATTCCAATATCGCAACTCATATTCGTTGCCGGGACATACGTCATTGTCGTCGCTACGTGGCACAACTCGCACAAACGAGACTCTCTCGGCTCCGTGCATATCCATGCCGACCCAATTCCCGTCTGGCTCCGTTGTCTCAAAGTTTGTCAACAATCCTTTGTCAAACGCATTTCGTATCGCTATGCTGTCTGCCCATTCGCATGCAATAGGCGTACCCGATAATTCGTTTTGCTCGGAGTCAAAAAATGCCAACTCCGCTATGCTGCCATAAGTCCCGTCGGCCGACATGTAGCGCCAATAACGTCGTTCGTGCTCCGCCGTTATCTCCATTTTGTCCGCAATGACCGTTGTGTCTATTGTACAGACTGTTATGGCGTCCGAAAAGTCTTTTTTGCCGGCACATTGTATTTTTGTGCCCAATATTCGTCTGCGTTTTTCGACGACATTTGCCGATTCGTAATATTTCCTTCTGATGGTTACGTCTCGCAGGTTTTCGTTGTCACACGTTATGTACTCTATTTCTCCGTCGGCATGGAGTACGAACGGGTCGCTTATCACGTGCAGTCCGTATGCGTCATAACTCATGGCGATGTAAAGGACATTTCGGCCTATTTTCGTGAAGTTCGCCGTGGCTCCGTCGGTCGTTCCGTAATCGACAACGCTCCATATTTCATTGCGTCCGTTGAAAACCGCTATGTAGCAATACTTGTCTTTCAAGGCACATTCCGGCTTCAACTTTATCGTTATATCCGACGTCCTCGTATACTTTTCCGTAACGTCTGTTTCGCACAATGGAAACGGATACGGATATTTCGCATCGCCTCTGTATTCCAGTCGTTTAGGATTTATTGCGAATGTCTTGCGATATACTTTCGGAAATCGCTCGTAGGGGAAGAATTTATGTCCCGGAACGGTCGACAAATCCCACGCCGACGGCAGTTGCCAACCTCTGTCTGTCATTACGGTATGCCACGTATGCCCGGCTCTGAATCGTCCGTAATAAGGCGTATAATCCACAACTGTCGGTATGCCGACACTGCGATATGTCGCAACTATCAGATTTATATAATCCGAACAGTGTCCGAATGTCATTCGTGACATTGTCGATACGCTCAACAGCGGGTATCCGCCGTCTCGGTACAATCCATTGCGTGTCACCTCCTTAAGCATCTCATTTCGAACCAAATCTTCTACTCGGTATATCGTATTATACATCACGCTTTCTTCTGTTTCGCTCACTTTCTGCAGAGTGTCGGCAAACATCTTTGGCAACGTGTCTCTCCAACAGTCAAATTCCTGACACTCTTCTACTTTGTACGGCAACAGCCATTCGCAAAATTCTTCAAATGTCAGATGTTGCGCCCATTCCCGATTCTTCCATTGGACAAAGGCGTTATCGATGCTGTAAATGAGGTAATCGGCTGTTATTTTCTTTGTGTCAATTGTCTTTTTCAGCGTCCCGATGTCGTTTTGCTTGATTTGCGACAATGTGTCTATCTGCTCGTCGATGCTCATGTCTGACGTGATGATTTTCAACGCTTTATCATAATATTCGTTTATCTTGTCCGACGCATACGAATAATGTCCCGGCATGTTGGATATCAAGAACTCGGCTGCGGCTCTCTTTTCCGGCTCGTTTTGATAATGCTCCAAAACTTTTTCCAGTTCTTCTCTGTTTTGTCCCGCGTGCGACAATGCTTCTTCCAACATCGTTTTGCTTCGATGACATGAAACCGTTGTCAATATTGCAAAAAAGAGTATTGCTATGTATCTCATTTTCTTTCTTTTATATAGTTGACAACTCCGCTTTTCTGCAACACGAATGGCGTACATATCGGCACAAGACTCTCTCCGTCATATCCATAAATCTGGTATTTCACGTCTCTTCCCATTTTACTGAAATGCGCTTTTTCGCCCGTCATAACTCCAAAATCGACAATGACCCAATCCGTCTCTTTCCCTTCTTTTCCGTACACTTCTGCGGCAATGTAGACGTATTTGTCTTTTATCGTTTGAGCCATGCTTTTGTCTATCGGTATTTCCAAATTCGATGTCAGGAAATACTTGTCGGTAACGTCCGTTTTGCACAGGTCGAACGGATATGTGTATTTGGTCTCTTGTCGGTATTTCAAACGTTTCTCATTCATTGCGAATGTATTACGATATACTTTGGGGCATTTGTCGTATGGGAAAAATCCGTAACTCTCTTCGTCCGAAATGTCGTTGGCAATGGGTTCTTCTATGCCTTTGCTCGACATGATGACCGGCCACTGCGTTGCTGTCTTGTATTTCACATCGACTGTCATTGTCGTCGTAATGCGGTCTCCCAAAGCATTTTCGTCGAGTACTGCCGGAACGCCGACGCTCCGACATGCCGCGACCAAAAGCTGTGAGTAATAGCTCGTTGCAGACGGTTTCTTCTCTTTCATCGACGCTATGTTTGTCAACGTTTTTCGTCCCGACTCGTCTATCTGATAACCGTATTCTTCGCGTAACGTCTTTCGGATTTCTTCCATGACTTTGGTTGCCGTGTTGTGTTCATCGTCATCTGACGGCATTTGCGCAATGCGTTCTGTCAGAACTTTTGACAAGGTCTCGCTCCAAGGTTCTACGTGTTGCGTCTCGACAACTCTATACGGAAGTATCCATTCCAGATACTCGTCAAACGACAAATGACGGGCCCATGGCTTGTTTTTCCACAGACTGTATGTCTTGTCCACAACGTCTATAAGATATTCAGAAGTAATCACTTGCGCATCTGTCTTTGCCTTGCCTTGATGTTCTCCTTGATGCGCAGGCATATTGTTTATTAGAAATTCAGCGATTAAAAGTTTTTCAGGATTATCTTGATAACGTCCAAGGACTTCTTCCAACTGACCGTGATTCTCTCCCGCCAAATCCAATGCCATTTGCAATCGGTTCTGACAACAGCAAAAGGTAGTACAGAACAAAAAGAATACGATAAAGTTCTTTCTCATACTCATCTAAATTTTCCTCAAATTAAATTTTTGCATCAAACGTCTTCTTTATGTGGTATTTCGTCTAATTATCATATTCCCAAACAGAGTCAACTCCATTCTTATAGAACTCGAATATTTTTATCTTGTGTATCAGTTCATATTTTGCCACCACCAAAGAAGACTCAGCATGCACCCAATCGAGACGAGCCTGATCCAATTCCACACGAGTGGCTTTACCACTGTTAAACTTCGTTTTGACCATGTCATACGTCATATTAGAAGCCGACTCAACACTCTGACAACTTGTATATTTGCTTCTTGCCACAAGAACATTGTTGTAAGCCTGCTCTATAGCTTTCAATAGATTTTTCTTTTCAATGTCAAGCTGTAACTCCGATTGCTGATGTTGAAGCTCTGCAGAACGCACAGAATTACGAGACGAAAATGCATTAAACATAGGAATGCTTAACGATAAATTCACCGACTGAGAGAAATTATTACGCATCTGCTCTGAGAAAACAGCATTTTGAATTCCGTCTGTTTTGTAATAATTACTGCCTATCGAAGCGTTTAACGTAAGTGTCGGATAGAAAGAACTCCGAGCTATATCAATCTGCTTTTCTGCACTCGCTACTCGCAACTCCGCCACTTTGATTTCCGGACGTTCTTTCAATGCAATATTAAAAACTTCGTTCGGATTTTCTATCACTTGGAATTCAACGTCCCCATTAGGCGATGCCACACAAAAGCTATCTTTCGAAACTTCCAACAACTGACAAAGATCAAACAAACTCAACTCATAATCGTTAATCGACGACACATAAGTCGCTGAGTCTTGAACCACGACAGACCATGCGCTAACCTCATCAACATGCGAACGACGTCCAAGTTCTACCTGACGTTTAATCAACAAATATTGCGAACGGCTCAATTCTAAATGTGACAAATTAACCTGTCTTAATTCGTCCGCTAATAGAACATTGAGATACAACGTTATAATATTTAACACCAAATCATTTTTATAGCTTTCCTGTTCATTTTTTGCTATATCGAAATTAATCTTGTTCTGTTCTATCTGGTTTTTACGGTAAAAACCTTGAAACAAAACGGCACTGGCTCCTACATTAAATGATGTGTTTGACGTATTACTCTGATCGTAAGTGTTTAACGATGTCAAAGACCTTCCGAAACCAAACGATTGATTCACGTTCCCGGACACAGTCGGCAACAAATTCATCTTTGCATTATTCAACGCAACTTCCTTTTGTCGGGTGGCAACATCATAATATTTAATGGTCAGGTTGTTATTAACGGCGTATTCTATACACTGTTTTAACGTCCAAAAACGTTGATTCTCGGACTGTCCTTTTACATCAAATATCATTAGCGACAACAGGACGAAAAAGAACCATTTTCGCAATGTGAGATACAATATTCGTTGCATATTACTTCGTCTCGAAATACGTGTTCAATACCGCTACAGCCTCGCCGTTCTTGTTGTCGATGTCTTTAAGTATCTGTCCATTCTCCATTAGCAATATACGACTCGAAACGTCTACTATATGGTCAAGATTGTGACTTGAAATAAGCGTCGTTGTTCCTTTCTGCTGGTTGAACTCCATCAAGATGCGCTTTATCTCTATCTGCGACGACGGGTCGAGGAAGTTAAACGGCTCATCGAGAATGATGATGTCAGGCTCTGCAAGGAATGCCGCTATAATGCCTATCTTCTGCTTGTTGCCCGATGAGAAGTTGCGGATATATTTCTTCTGTCCAAGTATTTCGCCATTCATGAACTTCTCGAAGCGCACAAGACGTCGATCCACCTCACTACGATCAAGTCCTCGCACTTCACCATGGAAATAAAAGTACTCCTCAGGTGTCAAGAATTCTATAAGGAAACCGTTGTCAACGTATGCCGCCGTCATGCTCTTCCAGTCCTCGCTCTTGGCTACGTTGAGTCCGTGATTCAACACTTCGCCCGTAGTAGCCTGGTAGAGGTCCAACGCCAAACGAAAAAGCGTCGTCTTACCTGCTCCGTTGTTGCCGACAAGTCCTACCGACTCGCCTTTGGCAATGTGCAAATTTGCGATATTAACTGCTTCCTTTTCTCCGAATTTCTTTGTAAGATTATTAATTTGTATCATACTCTAAAATTTTAATTATTTCCGGTCTGAGATAATTATGCAGACCATGTATTATTATTGTATTATTTTCAAAATTAGTGTCATACGCATGTTCCAACGAGTGTTGTCCCGTCACATATTCCGGTGCTACTTGACGAACAGTATCTCCTTTCAAATAATTTTCTATTTCCGTCGGCACAATATCACCGCGAGCTAACGCCTTGGCTCTTCTAAGCGTTAAGTCCACTTCACTCGTGTCGGAACTTAAAATCCTCACACAAGCTCTATAACTCCATGGTCTGCTCAGATTGGGCATACAGCTCGTAACTGTTGACAAAAGGGTGTCAGCCGAATGAATATCACCTAAACTCAACTCTATTTTTGCCAAGTAAGCCATCGTAATTACATCTTCCGAATCTTTTATCGCCACGGATAATTCTTTTTTAGCTTCTGATGCCGCTTCTGCAAAAACAATAGGATAACGACTTTTCACGTCTGAGATAAATAAACTTTCCAAAATATCCGGCTTATTCATTATCAGATTTTTAAGCGCACATTTTAGCGTTAAAGTGTCATTTAAAACTACGGCTGATTGGATTTGCAAATACGAACTTTCTACACAATGCCATTCTCGCCCTAACACTTTTATGACTTGTGCATAATCACGACGTAAAAAGTAACATGCAGACAGACAATATTGCACATATACATCTGATGGGAAATATGAGTATGCCTTTTGAAACAAGCTCATGGCTGTATCATTTTCAAATACATGTCCTGCCTTTATTTTATCTAAACTAATACTATCAGCCTCGCAATAAGCTAAACCTCTGTCTATAATCTCAACAATATTATCATCTTCTTTGAATGTGCCGCCAATATACATGACGGATAACATCATAGCAGATATGGATAATAAAATAAATATCAACTGACTATACCTTTTCATATTCTCTTTTATGATATACCGATGAAAGAAAAAGCATGACAACACACAGAAAGAAAACAGATGAAATACGAGTCATTGAGGCAAAAGATAATTCCCTTAATATCAGAGCCAATATCCCCGCAACCATCAACAACGCACAAATATTCCCTCTACGAATATTCTTCAAAACCATGCCTCCTAACAATATCGCTATTGATACAACAAAAGCATAACCTACTATTCCTCGCTCTTCCCACAATTGTAGAGCCATATTGTTTGAAGATGCGCTGACCAACGTATCATATTCTGTCTTACTCTTCAAATTACTTATGAAGTAATTTCCATCTCCTTTTCCAAAAAGCACTGCATCTGAAGAGACGTTTTTCAGTCTTTCCACTCTTGAGCTAAAACTCCGACGTTGTGATTCGGTTTTAAATAAAGAGACGGTCGTTTCAACCGAAGTCCTAATCGGCTGTGAGAGAAAAACTACGCAAATGGCAGGGAGCATACTCATCAAAAGTATAAACATCATACGTTTAAGTTGCTCTCGCCGAAATAGAAAGATAAGCACAAACGTAATCAGAAAGAAAAAAAACATTGAAAAATATGCGCCTCGAGAATAACTGAAAATTATCGACAATACACACATTGACATATTAACTAAACTCCAAAGTTTTATTTTCCTTTTCCTCATGGCAATTGACATCAGAGTCAAAAACGGCAGAAAACACAGCAACATTGTTGCGTTGTCATTGCATAACATGAACAAAGGAAGATATAAAAGTTTGAAATCAGTTAAGGATTCAAACCCCAAAACAGACACACATTCGTAGTGATGAACAATGTAAAAAACAATGTTTAGCACCAAAAGAATAGATGCAAGCACATTAAAAATAACGCCCATAACGTCTATCACACGACTCGACAGATATTTATCTCGTCTTACAATTAACGAAACGATAGTTACCGTTAGCAAGTCTATTGCAAAACTCAGCGAATTGAAGCGAAATACACTGAAAATCAGACCGACTGCAACGTATATGCTCACAACTCCCAATAATATCCACTCCCGAAAAGAGAAGACTATCGGTCCGCTCGTTTTCCTTAGAAACAACGCATAAAACGGAAGTATCAATAAAAGCAATTTTGCCGACAATAGGCCCAGCAGTATGCTAACGCTGACGAATATTGTGCTTAACAATTCTCTTCGTTCCATCAATCCAATTCAACTATTTGAGAAAGAGAATCTATTCCTGATACAATCTGTGCATTCTGACCATCTGATATTCCGATTTTCACATATTTTTTCTTCACTCTCTCTTCTTCATCTAAGACATCAACATAGACCGAATCTCCTTCATAATGAAGATATTTTTCATTCAAGCTCCACACATTCGTTTCTTTTTCAGTGACGATGGTTCCTATCGCAGAACACCCGGAATAGATATGCGTAGAACCTACTGTCGACAAATCGATTGTAGCATGTACTCTGTATGTAGTTATGCTTTGTCCTCTTGTGGCTGTGGGAGAAATAGAACTTATCACACCGTTAACAACCCCTGTTGGAGATGTTGCAACTGAAAAGGTAATAGGTGTCCCGACTTTTATTTTATCGACATCGACCTCTGATACATGTCCTTCGAATAGCATACAACTAAGGTCTGCTATACGTGCTATGATAGAGCCCTCGCTATACAAGCCTCGGGCCATCACAGAACCGCCTTCTTTTATAGGCAATTCTATAACAGTGCCACTATTGGTTGCGTTAATCACATTTGGAATCATGTCATTCGTTTGTTCTCCTGTAACCATGGCCAACTCTGCGACTAACGTCTCGTAGTTCTTTTTCATAGCGACGTATTCCGATACGACATTCTCATATTCTTCTTTTGCAAGAAATCCTTCCTTATAAAGAGTTTCGGAACGTTCAAATTGCGACGTTATGACATCTAATTTGTTCTTCGATACTTCTAAATTATCACGCAGACGACGTACCTCCACCGGATCCATGACAAATCTGATTGAAGCCAGTGTTTTCCCTTGAACAACAACGTCCCCGACTTTCACTAATAACTTATCAAGAGTTCCGGAGATAGAAGACCGGACATCTATAACACGTTCTGGTTCTATATATCCGGAGAGAGTAAGAGTCTTCTCTATATCATTCCGAGACATGGAAACTGTTTTGATTTCCTCTGACTGTTTTTCAATTGCTTTTGCTAAAACAAAACCAAAGAAAAATACTACGATTAACAAAAACGTAAGACTTACCTTTGACATAATTTTATTCTGATTGAAGTGCGTTAATAGGGTTCATATATGCTGCCAGACGTGCCGGACGAAGACCTGAAAGCAATCCGACCAACATGACAACAAGCATAGAAAATATAGTTGTTCCCACATCAATGGTAAGATCTCCCATTAGGTCTTCATTACCACTGAACATTTGGGATAAAACATTCAAAATGAGCCAACCAACGAAAATTCCACAGGCTCCGGCGACTAAAGATATTGCCATAGACTCGCCCAAGATGAGTTTCTTTATATCATTGGGCGTCGCACCCATGGCTATACGAACTCCTATCTCTCTTGTGCGCTCTCGTACATTTGAAACCATAATATTGCTGATACCAATAATTCCTCCGACCAAAGTGCTGATTCCTACAAACCAAATAAAATAGCGAATTCCACTAAACAACATATCAAATGCATTAAGTTGTTCCTCTAATGTCGTGATATATATAGCATTTTGATCCGTTGGCACAAAACGATGCAATAATCCCAATTGCTTACGCACTTGCTCCGCAATGTCTTTATCGCCTTTTGATGTATACACTATCGTACTAAATTTCGGCTCTTTGTCCACAACAGATAGATATGTCGTTGACGGCATCATCACTGCTCTTGCATCACCTGGAGCTGTTGGAGAACTTTTAAACACTCCGACAACCATAACAGGCATGTTATTTATCAGAATGTTCTTACCTATGCAATCTGTCTGTTTAAACAACACCTTCTCAACTTGCTCTCCTATAATTACACATCGCCTGTTTTCCCGAAAATCAACGACATTAAGGCCTCTGCCACGAATCATCTTAATAGATAATATCTTAAGATAATCTTCATCAAATCCTCGGATTTCAAAACCACCGTAGTTTCCCACCGACGATACTCTATTCCAACCGGATAATAATGGGGAGATGTATTGTATATCGGAAATGTTTTGGCGAATCTGAACAACATCTCTTTTTTCAAAATAGACCTGCATGTTTTTCATTCCTCCGTCGGAAGGTTCTGACACAACGCCTGCATCGACTTGTACCATGCTGCTATTGAAATCCTCAAACAAATCCATCACCCCGTCTTGAAAGGCATTACTCACACCTACTAAAATGACCATAATAAAAATACCCCACGAAATACCTACGCATGAAGCTACCGTCTGAGCCTTTCGTCCGCGTATGTGCTCATACACCTCATACCAGTAATCGCCTATTTCCCAAAAAAATGACCTTATCACAACTTCATTCCTCCTTTTAACATGTTATTTTATTACTCCATTAATACCAAACGATGAATGTTCGTGATTCGAATTGTCTTCTATAGAAGATATAATCCCATCGCATAGTCTGATAATCTTATCCGTTTGATTAGCTACTCCCGACTCATGTGTGACAACTACGACCGTTAATCCCTCCTCCTTGTTGAGTCGGCTCAGTATGTTCATCACTTCAATCGACGTGTGCGAATCCAATGCTCCTGTCGGTTCGTCGGCAAGTATGAGCTGTGGCGATGTCACCAATGCCCGCGCTATGGCAACACGTTGACGCTGTCCTCCAGACAATTCGTTAGGCCGATGTCCTGCCCATTCTTTCATGCCTAATTTTTCAAGATATTCTAATGCCAATGCTCGTCTTTTATTTCGTCCCACTCCTTGATAGTAAAGTGGCAGAGCAACATTCTCTACTGCGGTTTTGAACGGAATGAGGTTAAACGACTGAAAGACAAATCCTATCATCTCGTTGCGACAATGCGCACTTTCAGTCGTTGTGAGCCCTTTCATTAGTTTCCCGTCAAGATAATATTCTCCTTCGTCATATTCGTCCAAAATACCGAGTATGTTGAGAAGCGTCGACTTTCCCGAACCCGAAGCACCCATTATCGATACATATTCCCCTCGATTGATGTCAAGATCTATCCCCTTTAATACATGTAAAGGAGATTCAGAATGATATGTCTTATTTATATTCCGTAGCCGTATCATTGAAAAGTGATGTAATTTATTCTGTCTGAATAGTTATCAAGTAATGCTGCTTGTTGAGTAACCACAATGACAAGATGTGTTTTAGAAATCTCACTAAGAATATTCCAAACGTGATTGTGCAATTGTGTGTCCATGGCAGATGTGGGTTCGTCAAGTATCAACACTTCGGGGTTGCGGACAAGTAGGCGTGTCAGTGCAACAAGTTGCTTTTCTCCGCCCGACAAACTGACGCCTGCTTCTCCCACAACAGTTCCAAGTCCATCTGATAGCATTGAAAAATATGGCATCAATCCGTATGTTTGACAAGTTTGCAATACTCGTTGATATATCTCCTGCAAATCTCCCGTCATTCCCATACAGATATTCTCTAAAACAGTTCCTTCGCACATTTCTATGTTCTGGGAAATTATTCCAATATGCTTGCGATAATCCGTAACACTGACAGAATTTAACGGAATGGCATTGTTTATCAAAATCGAATCATCTGATGCGGCGTACGATTTCTCAAGCAATTTGCATAGCGTTGATTTTCCGCTTCCGCTTCTTCCGACTATACAGTTTATGCGGCCTTTTTCAAATGATGCGCTGAATTTATCAATTATCTTTCGACGACCTATGTACGCAAACGAAAGTTCCTTTACAGCTATCGACTCTACGTCGGGACATGGCTCTCCTTCTGCCTTCTCACTCGGCAAATCGATAGTACTGAAAAATCTGTCAAAAGCTATTTTGGCGTCATTGTACGATATGGAAAGCAGCGATAAGTTTATTATCGACGGTGCTATAATCGAGATGATACTCGTCACGGCAATGAACTGACCTATCGTTATATGATTTCCGTTGAAATACATTACAGAACATACCAACATTGTGCCACAAAGCAATACGGCACTGACAACGCCATAAAACAACGAAAGCTTTATTTGCAAACAATCTGAGGCATACGTTTTTTCGACATATTGCCCGTAATACTGACTGTTCAACATTGCAACGTTATCCGACATGTTGTTCACCTTTATCATTCTGACGTTCTTTACCGTATTTATGAAATTACTCTCTAACTTAGAGTACGATGCCATCATCTCACGTTGTCGAGTTATGATAGTGTTATTTGAACGGTAAATATAATAAACAGACACCAACAATACTGCCATTACGACAAATGGAATCGGCCATACATAGTAACCCGTAAAACACATGCCAACTATCACTACAAAAACGTCGACAAAGACGTTTCCGCCTATGACGTAACTGACTATTCCCTGAATACGCCGTATATCCGACAGACGTGCGGAAAGGTCGCCTATCTTGCGCGACTCGAAAAATGACATCTTCAAGGAAAATAGTTTGTGTAGAAATTGCGATACAAGCTCTTGCTGTATTCCCTTATACTGCTTGACTACCAATAGTTGCTTAATCGATGATAATCCTACTTTGACAAGCGTCAACAGCGTAACTATTGCTACACCGCAAAGAACAATTCCGATGGTTTCATTAGGCAGAAAATCGTCAATCAGTTTTTGAAAAAAGAGCGAAGTTGCCATTCCCATGGCTGCTACAATCAGGCTCAATAATACAAGGCTGCAAAATACTGCCTTATTATTTCGCGACGTACTTGCAAAGAAACCAAGTATCCTATTCTCTCCCTTAATCTTTTGCTTTTGCTCAGTAGTCGGACTGACAAATAATGCCTTCTTTGTCCATATCTTCTCAAACTCTTCCGAAGTCATGACTGACTCTCCTCGAGCCGGATCAAATAGCACAACATTCCCTTTACTGCTTTTACAAAAGACCATGAAATGCATGAGTCCGTTGGGTAAAACCACATGAACTATAACCGGATTTGTCTGAGCAGAAAGGTGTTCCATATCCATTTCGTAACCTTCTGCCTTAAATCCCATCGACTGCGAAGCAAGAAGCAAACCATACATTGTTGTCCCCTGCGCATTGGTTCCACTCAACTCACGACCGTATTCGAGAGATATGTTTGTCCCGAAATAACGCATCAACGTCACCAAACACGCAACTCCGCAATCCGACATATCTTGCTGAAAACAACCGACACGACACAACCGTCTTATCTCTCTATTCTTCATACAAAATTTGATCCAATTTAGAATATCCGGCTCGTTTACATACAAACTCACCATTCTTAAAATATAACATTGTCGGTATACCTATCGAACCTATTGCATTATTCCAAGTAAGAAGTGAGTCATATACGACATTAACTTCCGACAAATTGAGAAACGTCATGTCTTTCAAAAAGGCGTCAATACTATCCTTTGGCGCAAACGAGACGAGATCTACTGACAACTCCGGCATATCGAGACTTTGTAACCCATTTATCTCTGCTTGACAAAAGTCACATTCCGGATGAAAAAGTATCACCAAAAGTTTCTCATTTGATTCTATCTGTGCTGCCAGTGAAATAGAGTCTTCTTCGCTATAATGCACATATATATCGGAGAAATCTTGTACCTCAATAGGCGTGAATAACTTGACAACGATGTAACCCAACCCGACTGCTGCTATCGCTACTATAAATCCGAATATCGAACCTGCTATTATCTTACCTCGTCGCATATAGTGTCAAAGCTGTTGAACCGATAATAAGCAAAAGTGTTACCACACCATACGAACAAAGCACAATCTTGCAGCTTGTGCCAAATGTCTGCTTCAAATTTCTACTAAGCATGTATGAAAGCACCACGATGTAAAGCACCTCAAAGATATTCATTGCCGACAGCGGCGTCACCATCCACTGGTCAAGCTTGTTGATATCAAAAAACGATGCCAAAGAGAGAGGCGCAACCGCCGCATCGAGCTGAGAGGTCGGAGGATTAAACCAAATAAGATTTACAACTGCAACCAAACTCAACAATACATTCACCGATTCTGCAACAACCGTGGCTTTAAGTATATCCAAGAACGACTGCTTCGCAAAAAGATAATAACCGACATAGACAACTAAGGTGAAAAAGAGGAGCTTTACCAAAGCGCTCAATGCCGTTATAATCAAAGTAACAAGCGTATATTGATGTGATTGTTCATATAGTTTCTCTGCTGTAACAGTTTTATTATTTTCAAGCAAATCTTCATACATTACAGCTATATTGTCTATTGTCATGACATACTCTAGCCTCAACCACACCAAAGCACTATAAATAAGCATTATAGACAATAAGCAAAATATTATTTTCTTCATGTTATACTAATTTTTATTTTATTCTCTCATTCCATCGAGTATCTTATGTCTGTTCTTCCAAAAGTTGTCTGCGATATAACCCAACAATCGGCTATAGCATAACATCCATATCATACTCATAAACAACAAAATATAGCACACTATTTCTTTATCATAAAAGATCATTAATACAAACGGCAGACTCATTGCTAGCATTATCCCCCAACGACATATGATTGACTTAAACCCATAATCAAAACTAATTTCAATAGATTTGGAACTAAAAAATTTCCTTCTTTTCGATGCGAAAGAAATATCATACATCGATGCTGGTATTATCACCATCACTACGAATATCAATACGGAGAATACAAACAGATACTCTTTAATTATTAATACTATTATACCCGCATTAAGTATCGCTACCATTGACAATATCCGATGATAACGAATCATCATATCCTTTACAAAAGTTCGTTTCATTGTGACTAATCCCTCTATGTACTCTGACAGGAGCGTAGTAAACGGATTATACATAAGTGTTGTAATTGCCAAGAATACCGGAATAATTAAATAAGACAGATTTATTCCGAATAGAGCTATTGATTTAATCATAGACATTACAATGCTATAAAACAACACCATGATCAAAATAAACGTTGTATAGAAAACTTTATTTCGCAAAAACATCAGAATTGGGAACATATTCCCTCTTCCTTGAAAGAATCCAAATGTAACATGTTGCGTGCCTGTCCCTTCAAAAGATTTATACAATTCCTTCCTTACGCTTCTATACTCAATAGCCAATGCCAAAACCAACACACTCAACACAATTCCCAACAAAGCAACCGTATCAACGGACATTATCACACCACTCTCACTCCTTAGCAAGCCATACCCTAACAATGCATACATCACAATGGCTATTCCTCCGCTCAACA
>CALAUL010000014.1 GCA_937892255.1 uncultured Bacteroidales bacterium
TGACGCAGCTCGTCTGGATAAACGAAATGGTGCTCTTTTTGTCTCTCATTATCCATACTTTAGAAATTATATCCCCGCCATTCTTTATCTCCCTTACTAATAAAAATGTCCGCTATTCTTTCTGAGCTACAATAAAAATAACTACTTTTGTTTTTGGCGTTTATACCCTTGTGAAGCGATAACTCTTTAGCACGTCTAATATGCTTATCCTTTATATGGTTCTAATCGCAAATGTTCGTTAATGAGTGCCTTCTCTTGCTTAGAGAGTGCGATGATACCTTACGCAACTTTTGTACAGCACAACGAAAAGGTCACTCCTGTATACATAACGTCCTTTTGACGACAACTATTCACGCTATGGAACAACGTGTCACTTTAGCCATCTATGCTCGCACTTTCAAGAAAGAGTGCATGCAACTATATGATACTATCATCAATGAGCTTATAGCCCATAAATGTCGCATACTCATGGCCAACAATCTTTATCACGAACTTTGTGATTACGAACGCCGTTATGCTGGCTATGACATCGTCTCTTTCTCTCCTGAGATGCTCAAGGGTGACATACTTGCCGTCTTGAGTATCGGAGGTGACGGCACATTCCTTGAGGCTGCTAAGATGGTCATGGGGGAGAATATTCCCGTACTTGGTATTAACAACGGACGCTTAGGTTTCCTTGCTCAAGTCAACACCGACAAAGTGTCTGAGGCTATTTCTGCGTTGCTCTCCGGCAACTATCGACTGGCTCCTCTTGATGTACTCTCTCTATATGCCAACGGACAACGTCAGGCTGTCGACTTCGCTCTTAACGAGTTTGCTGTTAGCAAAAGCGATAACTCATCTATGCTCACCATACATGCTTATGTAGATGGTGACTATCTGACAACATATTGGGCTGATGGTCTTATCATAGCTACTTCAACAGGCTCAACTGCTTACTCTATGTCCGTCGGTGGACCTATTGTATACCCCTCATCACCCAACTTTATCATCATACCTATCGCTCCGCACAACCTAACTGTCAGACCTCTCGTTGTGCCAAGTTCCGTTGTCATACAACTACGTGTTGAAGGTCGCGGTGCAAATATCCTTACCTCACTTGACGGACGTACTCATATCATGGACTGCGGTGCCCAACTACGTATAGCTAAGACACCTTTTGATGTTAAGATGGTTCAACTTGATGGGTATAGCTTCTTCGGTACCTTGCGTGACAAACTCATGTGGGGAGCCGATGCTCGCAATATATAAAAGTGACGAGAAAGACCTCAATGTCATTCACAACTTCTACTGTTTCTCTGTCGTAGAAGAGGTTTGTCGTAAAAATAATCGTGAATAAAATACTGAATATATGAAAAAGAAAATACTTATTGCAGTTGGATGTGTAATAGGATTGCTTGTTGTAATCTTGGTTTGGGTGTCATTTACCTTTGGAGCTTTTATAGAGGGCGCAATGTCGGTTAAAAAGTTAGACGAAGGACTGTATTACATGGAGTATTCAGGAGATGACGGATTTGATGAATTGATAGCAAAAGGAGGAGTGCGTACGTACGAAGAGTTGATTCCATATATTATCTCGTTTATGACAAAAGGTTTTTATGAACCTCCCATTAGTACATCTGACACGATAAGGTATGGCTGTTCATCATTGACGATTCGAACACCGGAGGATAGCGTTATAATGGGGCGTAATTTCGATTATCCGTCTGCTACGGGTATGATTCTTCGTTGCAAACCGACAAAAGGCTATGAGACTATCACCACATTCAATACGGATTTTTGCAATTTTGGAGAAAAATGGAAACCTGAGGGTTTTGCGAACCAATATATGTCGTTGGTCAATTTGTTTTTTGCTTTAGATGGTATAAACGAGAAGGGATTGGCTATTGCCGACTTAGTGGCTGGAGATAATGTTGAGACACATCAGAATACCGGCAAGTTGTCCCTTACAACGTCATTGGCTATCTGTTATGTGCTAAAAAATGCGGCGAATGTAGATGAAGCATTGGAACTACTTCGTGAAGTAGACATGCAGTCAGATATTGGGTGTGCTCATCATTATGCTATTTCAGACGCTATGGGAAGAAGCGTGGCTGTTGAGTATGTAAATAACGAGATGGTTGTTGTTGAAACTCCTGCTGTGGCAAACCACTATTTGTGTGAGCAGAAGAAAAATGTAGGTTTACTTAAAGGTGACGATAGATATGATCGATTAATGAATCGATTTAATAATGCAACGGGTGTAATGTCATCGTCAGCTCTTAATGAGTCCATCATGTCGGTGACACAGAAGACACAAGGCGATAACTTTTTAGGCACAGCATGGACTATGGTGATGAATCTGACAAAGCCTTCTGTTACGTACTATTCACGTCGTCATTTTGATAAGCCTTTTTATTTTGATTTTGAAACATCTTGTCAGTAGTTTAATGACAGTTCCGTTTAGAGAAATTACTTGCTTTTTGTCTCTGCAACTAACTATTCGAGAGCGAAATAGTCTCGAACATAATCTTTTTGAGGACGCACGTTATAGAGTAATCGAGTACGCTGTATGACAGACGATATAATAAGTGTCATCATAGTGTTGAACAGCATTACATAACAGAACAGAAACCATATAACAGAACTACACAAATATCAGAGTTAAGATTCAATGATGTATAAAAACGTAATTATTTTTGATCAGAGAAACAAAAAAAGAAGAATTATATACTCAATATTAAAAAACTAATTGTATATTTGCAACGAAATAATAAGGCAGAATTATGAGCAGAATATTCAACATATCAGTGCTACGCCTCGTGCTTATTATTCTTGTGGTGTGTCCGTAAGAATCGAGTTGAGGTGTCATGTAGGTTGAATATGGTAACTAAAGATAAAATACAGAAGCCCTTCTCGATAGAAAGAGAGGGGCTTCGGTTTTTGATATAGAGTTATACTCAAAAAGCTTGCCAAAGAAACATAGAATAACAAAAACGATACAAAACATAACGACGATGAGCGTAACTTTAAGAAGTGCAACAACGACCGAGGGTCGTCGTATGGCAGGAGCGAGAGCTCTTTGGATGGCAAATGGTATGAAAAGAGAGCAGATGGGTAAACCTATCATAGCTATTGCAAACTCATTTACACAGATGGTGCCAGGACATACCCATTTGCATGAGATAGGTCAGATGGTAAAAGCAGAGATAGAGAAACTCGGTTGTTTCGCAGCTGAGTTTAATACCATAGCTATTGATGATGGTATTGCGATGGGTCATGATGGCATGTTGTATTCTCTCCCTTCTCGTGATATTATAGCTGACTCTGTAGAGTATATGGTAAATGCTCATAAAGCAGACGCTCTCGTGTGTATATCCAACTGCGACAAGATAACTCCGGGTATGCTCATTGCTGCTATGCGATTGAATATCCCTACAGTATTTGTATCTGGAGGTCCGATGGAGGCTGGTGTATTGGGAGCAGCAAAGCTTGACTTGATAGATGCTATGATTAAGTCTGCTGACCCTTCGGTGTCGGATAGTGAGGTGGCTGATGTAGAGGCTCATGCTTGTCCTACATGTGGCTCATGTTCGGGTATGTTTACAGCCAATTCGATGAACTGCCTCAACGAGGCTATAGGTTTGGCTCTCCCAGGTAATGGTACTATTATCTCTACTCACGAAAACCGTACACAACTCTTTAAGGATGCAGCAAAGCTTATCGTTGAAAATGCTTACAAATACTATGAGCAGGGAGATGAGAGTGTACTTCCTCGTTCTATAGCTACACGTGAGGCATTCCTTAACGCTATGACGCTTGATATTGCTATGGGTGGTTCGACAAACACTGTACTTCACCTCTTGGCTGTTGCTAATGAAGCAGGCGTAGACTTTAAGATGGCAGATATTGACGCACTATCTCGTAAAGTACCATGTCTATGTAAGGTTGCACCTAACACTCAGAAGTATCATATACAAGATGTCAATCGAGCTGGTGGTATCGTAGCTATCATGGCACAACTTGCTAAAGCAGGCTTGGTGAAGACAGACCTTAAACGTGTAGATGGTATGACACTTGCAGAAGAGATAGATGCATACTGTATAGAGAGCGCAAATATCTGTGACAAGGCAAAGAAAAACTATCTCTCTGCGCCATGTAACAAATACAACATCGTTTTGGGTTCGCAAGCCAACTACTATGAGGAATATGACTTAGACCGTTCGGAAGGCTGTATAAGAGATGTCGAACATGCATACACTAAGGACGGTGGTTTGGCAGTGTTGTTTGGTAATATAGCACAAGACGGATGTGTGATAAAGACAGCAGGTGTAGATGAGAAGATATGGAAATTCACAGGTCCAGCTAAGGTCTTTGATTCACAGGAGTCAGCATGTGAGGGAATCCTCGGTGGAGCAATAAAGAGTGGAGATGTAGTAGTCATCACACATGAAGGACCTAAGGGTGGTCCTGGTATGCAGGAGATGCTTTATCCTACATCATATATCAAGAGTATGCACCTTGGTAAGGAGTGTGCACTTATCACAGATGGACGTTTTTCGGGCGGTACATCAGGTCTGTCGATAGGTCATATCTCACCAGAAGCAGCAGCAGGTGGAAATGTTGGTTTGCTACGAGATGGAGATATCATAGAGATAGATATACCAGAGAGAAAGATAAATGTGAAGTTGTCAGACGAAGAACTATCATTGCGTAGAGAGGAAGAACTCAAAAGAGGAAAGAAAGCCTTTACAGCACCAAAGCGAGACCGCTATGTGCCAAAGAGTTTGCAAGCATATGCAAGCATGGTAAGTTCGGCAGACAAGGGAGCAGTAAGAATAATAGAATAGTCAATTCAAAACAGGATATTAATGAACGGAGCAGAAGCATTAATCAGGTCATTGCTTGCTGAGGGGGTAGAGACAGTATTTGGCTATCCTGGCGGAGCAATAATACCAGTATTCGACAAGCTTTATGACTTCAAGAAGGAGTTGCGACATGTGCTTGTCAGACATGAGCAGGGAGCAATACATGCAGCCCAAGGTTACGCGCGAGTGAGTGGTAAGACAGGTGTCGTCTGTGTTACCTCAGGTCCTGGAGCTACGAATGTTATCACAGGTATTGCTGATGCGATGATTGACTCTACGCCGCTCGTTGTTATTACTGGTCAGGTGGCTTCTGGGTTACTTGGTACTGACGCATTCCAGGAGACAGATGTCTTGGGTATCACATTGCCTATTACGAAATGGAGCTATCAGATACGACGTCCAGAGGATATAGCATGGGCTGTTGCACGTGCTTTCTATATCGCTGGTTCTGGTCGTCCTGGTCCCGTTGTGTTGGACTTTGCGAAGAATGCACAAGTGGGAGAAGTGGATTGGAAACACGAGAAGATAGACTTTATACGTTCGTATAATCCTATGCCAGAGGTGTCGGAAGATGCTCTTAATAAGGCAGCTCAGATGATAGATGAGGCAAAGAAACCGTTTGTTGTCTATGGTCAGGGTATCACGTTGAGTGGAGCAGAGAAGACTTTGAAGTCTTTTTTGGATAAGACGGGAATACCAGCAGCATCGACATTGCTTGGTTTGAGTGCCTTGCCTTCTGACTATGAGCATTACAAAGGTATGCTCGGTATGCATGGTAACATAGGCCCTAATGTTAAGACCAACGAATGTGACGTGCTTATAGCTGTAGGTATGCGTTTTGATGACCGTGTGACGGGCGATGTTTCGAAGTATGCTAAACAAGCTAAGATAATACATATAGATATCGATGCTGCGGAAATAGGTAAGATTATACCTGTAGAGTTGGGTATCTTAGGAGATGCAAGAGAAGTACTTGAGCGTTTGACGGGCAAAGTAAAAGCAAACGAACATAAAGCATGGGAAGCGGAATTTGACGAGTGTATGTCCGTTGAGTCGGCTGCTGTCATTGAGCCAGAGATACACCCAGGTAATTATGACGCTACATCAGACATCAATATGGGCGAGGTGGTTCGTATGGTTGCAGAAGTCAGTGATTCGCAAGCTGTAGTTGTTACAGATGTAGGACAGAACCAGATGTTGGCTTCTCGTTATTCGCTCTTTAAGCAAGGACGTTCGTTGCTTACCTCTGGAGGTTTAGGAACAATGGGCTTTGGTTTGCCAGCAGCTGTAGGCGCAAAGATAGCATGTCCTGAACGTCAGGTATGTTTCTTTGGTGGCGATGGTGGTGTTCAGATGACGATGCAGGAATTTGGCACTATAATGCAGGAGAAGTGTGGTGTAAAAGTCATTATCATGAACAACAATTGGCTTGGTAATGTTCGTCAATGGCAGGAGATGTTCTTTGGGGAACGTTATTCGGAGACACGTATGGTAAACCCAGACTTTATGATGATAGCAGAGGCATATGGATTCAAACACTGCAGAGTGACAAAGCGAGAAGAGCTACGAGGCGCAGTAGAAGAGATGCTTTCGGACATCAACGAACCATATATACTTGAGGTATGTGTAGTAGAAGAAGGAATGGTAATGCCTATGATGCCACCAGGTAAAGGCGTGACAGAGATAATGTTGAATACAAAAGAATGGTACACACCGACAAAGAAGTAATATAGGAGGATAAGTATGCAAAACGATAATACATTATTTACCGTTACGGTATATTCGGAGAACCAGGTAGGTCTGTTGAATCAGATCTCAACAGTATTTACACGACGCAATTTGAACATCTGGAGTTTGTCGGTGTCAGCATCAGCTATAGAAGGCGTGCATAAGTTTACGATAGCATGTCGAACAACGAGAGCAAACATAGATGCTGTTGTTAAAGCTATAGAGAAACGTATTGATGTCATTAAGGCCTTTTACTATACAGATGATGAAATCGTTTATCAGGAGATAGCACTTTATAAGGTTAAGACGGAGAACTTGCTTGACTCACCAGATTTTGAGGAACTCATCAGAAAACACAATGCACAGATATTGGAGATAAACCGTACCTTTGCGGTTATTCAGAAAACGGGACATTGTACAGACACTCAGGAATTGTATGAAGAACTGAATAAATACGGTGTGTTACAGTTTGTTAGGTCTGGACGTGTTGCTATTACTAAGTCAACGGTCGAACATGTGAGTCAGTTTCTGATGAAGCAAGAAAGCCGTCGAATAGGCAGTAAATAGGTATAAAAAGAATTAAATAATATTAACTAACAATAAAGTCAATAAAATGGCACAGTTAAATTTTGGTGGTGTTATCGAGAACGTAGTAACACGCGAAGAATTTCCATTGGAGAAAGCACGTGAAGTGCTAAAGAACGAAACTATTGCAGTTATCGGTTATGGTGTACAGGGTCCTGGTCAGGCATGTAACTTGCGTGACAATGGTTTCAACGTAATAGTAGGTCAGCGTCAGGGCAAGACATACGAGAAGGCTGTAGCAGATGGTTGGGTACCAGGTGAGACACTTTTCAGCATCGAAGAGGCATGTGAAAAGGGTACACTTATCATGTGTTTGTTGTCTGACGCAGCTGTTATGTCAGTATGGCCAACAATGAAGCCATATCTTACTGCAGGTAAGTCACTCTATTTCTCACATGGTTTTGCTATTACATGGAGCGACCGCACAGGTTGTGTACCTCCAGCAGATATCGATGTTATCCTTGTAGCACCTAAGGGTTCAGGTACATCACTTCGTACAATGTTCCTTGAGGGTCGTGGTTTGAACTCTTCATACGCTGTTTACCAAGATGTAACAGGTAAGGCATTGGAGAAGACATTGGCTCTTGGTATAGGTATCGGTTCTGGTTATATGTTCGAGACAACATTCCAGCGTGAGGCTACATCAGACCTTACAGGCGAGCGTGGTTCACTTATGGGTGCAATACAGGGTCTTCTTCTTGCACAGTACGAAGTACTACGTGAGAATGGTCACACACCATCTGAGGCATTCAACGAGACAGTTGAGGAACTTACACAGTCTCTTATGCCATTGTTCGCTAAGAACGGTATGGACTGGATGTATGCAAACTGTTCAACAACAGCACAGCGTGGTGCTCTTGACTGGATGGGTCCATTCCATGACGCTATTAAGCCAGTAGTTGAGAAACTTTACAATAGCGTTAAGACAGGTAACGAAGCACAGATTTCTATCGATGCAAACTCAAAACCTGACTATCGTGTAGGTCTTGAGGCAGAGCTTAAAGCACTTCGCGAGAGCGAGATGTGGCAGGCTGGTGCTGTAGTTCGTCAGCTCCGTCCGGAGAACAACTAAGAATAGACATATTAAGGAGTATAGCGAGTGTAAGGAGTAGTCTCTATGACTATTCCTTCCTCCGCCCTCCTTTATATCTTTCATACTTCGAAAGAGACAGCAGATAAAAAGAAGTCCGCCTGCAAAGGTGGATATAACAAACAAAAGAAAGAACATGGATAACAAAGTATATATATTCGACACGACATTACGCGACGGGGAGCAGGTGCCAGGTTGCCAGCTTAACACAGTAGAAAAGATACAGGTAGCCAAAGCGCTAGAGGCACTGGGAGTAGATGTTATCGAAGCCGGTTTCCCTGTATCATCACCGGGAGACTTCAACTCTGTTATCGAAATATCTAAAGCTGTGACTTGGCCAACTATATGTGCTCTTACACGTGCTGTGGAGAAAGACATAGAGGTGGCTGCCGATGCCTTAAAGTATGCTAAACATAAGCGAATACATACAGGTATAGGAACATCGGATTCGCATATCAAATACAAATTCAACTCTAACAGAGAGGAGATAATAGAGCGTGCTGTTAAAGCTGTGAAATATGCTCGTCGATTTGTAGATGATGTGGAGTTCTATGCTGAAGATGCCGGTCGTACGGATAATGAGTATTTGGCTCGCGTAGTAGAGGCTGTCATCAAGGCTGGAGCAACAGTTGTAAACATACCAGATACTACGGGTTACTGTCTGCCTGCTGAATACGGTGCGAAGATTAAGTATTTGATGGATCATGTCGATGGTATCGACAAAGCCATCATTTCAACACATTGTCATAACGACCTTGGTATGGCAACAGCTAATACTATGTCGGGTTTGATAAATGGAGCAAGACAGTGTGAGGTCACTATTAATGGTATAGGTGAACGCGCTGGTAATACATCGCTTGAAGAGATAGCTATGATTATCAAGTGCCACAATGATATAGACCTTGTGACTAACATCAATACACAGAAAATATATCCGACAAGCCGTATGGTGTCAAGTCTGATGAATATGCCTGTTCAGCCTAATAAGGCTATTGTAGGACGTAATGCTTTTGCACATTCATCAGGTATACACCAAGACGGAGTGTTGAAAAATATATCTACCTACGAGATTATGAATCCACAAGATGTAGGTATAGACGACAATTCAATAGTCTTAACAGCTCGTTCGGGGCGTGCTGCTTTGAAACACCGTTTGGCTGTTTTGGGTGTTGAGATGGAAGGTGAGCGTTTGGATACTGTTTATGAGCAGTTCTTAAAGTTGGCCGACAAGAAGAAAGAAATCAACGATGATGATTTGCTTATGCTCGCTGGTGCTGATATAACAAAGAACAATCACATCAAATTGGAATTTTTGCAAGTTACAAGTGGTGTAGGAGTTCGTCCAGTGGCAAGTATCGGTATAGATATAGCAGGAGAGAAATTTGAAGCTGCAGCAAGCGGAAATGGTCCTGTTGACGCTGCTATCAATGCTCTCAAGCAGATTATCAAACGTCAGATGATACTTAAAGAGTTTACTATACAGTCGATAAACAAGGGCTCTGATGATGTAGGTAAGGTGCATATGCAAGTAGAACATGATGGCCATGTATACTATGGCTTTGGTGCAAATACCGATATTGTTTCGGCTTCTATTGAAGCATACATCGATTGTATTAATAAGTTTATAAAGTAACCAAAGAAAGCGATATAAAATGAACACATTATTTGATAAGATATGGGATAGCCATGTTGTGCAAGTCATACCAGATGGACCAACACAACTCTATATTGACCGTTTGTACGGACATGAGGTGACTACACCACAGGCTTTCGATACATTGCGAGACAAAGGTATCAAGGCTTTCCGTCCTGAGAAGATTGTAGCAATGCCAGACCATAATACACCATCTGACCAACAAGAGGTTATTAATGACCCTGTAGGACGTAAGCAGGTGGAGACATTAGCATGCAACTGTGCTGAGTTTGGTATCAAGCATTTCGCTATGGGTTCGAAGGATAATGGTATCATACATGTTGTAGGTCCAGAGAAAGCATTATCTCTTCCAGGTATGACTATAGTATGTGGAGACTCTCACACTTCAACACATGGTGCTGTAGGTGCTCTTGCTATGGGTATCGGTACAAGTGAGGTGGCTGAGGTGTTGGCAAGCCAATGTATACTACAGAGCAAGCCCAAGTCTATGCGAATAAATGTAGAAGGTGAACTTCAGCCAGGCGTTACAGCTAAAGATATCGCTCTTTATATCATGGCTCAGATGACAACATCAGGAGCAACGGGTTACGCTGTTGAGTATGCTGGTTCGACTATTCGTAATCTCTCTATGGAGGGACGTTTGACACTCTCTAATCTATCTATTGAGATGGGTTCACGTGCGGGTATCATTGCTCCAGATGAGGTGACATTCGAATACCTTAAGGGTCGTGAATATGCTCCTAAGGGCGAAGAGTGGGACAAGGCTGTAGCTTATTGGAAAACACTTAAGAGTGATGATGATGCAGTATTTGATAAGGAAGTGACTTATCGTGCAGAGGATATCAAACCACGTATCACTTACGGTACAAATCCTGGCGCTGGTATAGCTATCGATGAGGCAATACCTACACTTGAGGGATTGACAGAAGATGAGAAGATACAGCTGATGACACAGCTTGACTATATGCAGTTTAAGCCAGGACAGAAGCTTGAGGGAACACCAGTTGACTATTGTTTTCTTGGAGCATGTACTAATGGACGTATAGAGGACTTCCGTGCTTTTGCTTCGATAGTGAAAGGAAAGAAGAAAGCCGACAATGTCGTTGCTTGGCTTGTGCCTGGTTCATGGCTTGTACGTCAGCAGATAATAGATGAGGGCATAGATAAGATATTAGAAGAGGCAGGATTTGAATTGCGTTTGCCATCATGTTCTTCATGTCTTGCTATGAACCCAGATAAGGTGCCAGCAGGAAAATTATCTATCTCTACATCAAATCGTAACTTCGTAGGACGTCAAGGTCCAGGCGCACGTACAGTATTGGCTTCTCCGCTTGTAGTAGCAGCAAGTGCTATAACAGGCGTTATTACTGACCCACGTAAACTCTAAGACTATGGCAAATAAGAAATTTAATATCATTAAGTCGACATGCATTCCTATTGCTATCGACAACAATAATACAGACAACATCATACCTGCACGCTATCTTGCATTTACTACGCGAGATCCAAAGTTCTATGGCGATGCGTTTATGCATGATTTGCGTTATGATGCACAGGGTAATCCTATACCTGACTTCGTAATGAATAAGCCTGAATATTCAGAAGCTCCACGTGAGGGTGTTCATGAGATAATCGTTGGTGGTCAGAACTGGGGTTCAGGTTCAAGCCGTGAACATGCAGCTTGGGCTATAGCAGGTTATGGCGTACGAGTGGTTATATCTTCAAGTTTTGCAGATATACATCGTAACAACTTGCTCAACTGTTTTGTTTTGCCAGTGATAGTGACTCGTGAATTCCAGCAGGAACTCTTTGCGTCAATAGAGAAAGACCCTCAGACAATAGTTACTGTTGATTTGCCTAATCAGACAGTGACAAATGAGGCTACTGGTCATAGTGAGAAGTTTGATATCAACGGATACAAGAAGCATTGTCTTGTGAATGGTCTTGATGATATCGACTATTTGCTCACTGTAAAGGATAAGACAGAAGCTTTCGAACAGACAATGAAGAGATATTAATAGCTCTTAGTTATAAAGCAGAATGATAGAGATACTTGATACTACGTTGCGCGATGGCGAGCAGACAGCTGGGGTCTCTTTTAATGCCAATGAGAAACTGACTATTGCTAAGCTTCTCTTAGAAGATATATGTGTAGACCGTATAGAAGTGGCTTCTGCACGTGTGTCTACAGGTGAATTGAAAGCTTTTTCAGATATCTGTGCATGGGCAACAAAGAATGGTCATTTATCAAAGGTAGAGGCTTTGGGTTTCGTTGATAATGGTATATCTGTCAATTGGATAGCTGATGCTGGTGGACGTGTAATCAATTTGCTCACTAAGGGCTCTTTGAAGCATGTCACAAGCCAATTAAAAAAGACTCCAGAGGAGCATATATCAGATATCAAAGCGAATATAGCTATCGCCCGTTCACGTGATTTGTCGGTGAATATATACTTAGAGGATTGGTCTAATGGTATGATATACTCACCTGAGTATGTTTTTCAGATTGTTGAAGCACTGAAAGACGAACCGATAAGTCGATTTATGTTGCCAGATACTTTAGGAGTGTTGACTCCAGATGCTACGTTGGACTATTGTAAACAAATGACAGAAAGGTTCCCAATGTTGCATTTTGACTTCCATGCTCATAATGACTATGACATGGCTGTGGCTAATGTGTATTCGGCAGTCAAAGCGGGTATCAATGGTATTCATACTACGGTGAATGGTCTGGGAGAAAGAGCGGGTAATGCTCCTCTTGCAAGTGTATTAGGTATTCTCAATGATCATTTGCGTAAGGCCAACAAACTCAAAGAGCAACGTCTTACGCATGTCTGTCGTATTGTTGAGTCTCTATCAGGTATTCGTATACCAGACAACAAACCTCTTGTAGGTGATTCTGTCTTTACTCAGTGTGCTGGTGTTCATGCTGATGGAGATAGCAAAGATAATCTATACTTTAATCAGTTGCTTCCTGAACGTTTTGGTCGTGTACGTAAGTATGCTCTTGGTAAGACTTCTGGAAAAGCTAATATAGCGAAGAATCTGGAAGAGTTGGGTATACATTTGACGCCCGAACAGACTAAACTTGTCACGCAACGTGTCATCGAACTCGGTGATAAGAAGGAGAACTTAGCAACTGAGGATTTGCCGTTTATCATAGCCGATGTGCTGAAAGAGGGTTCTGCTCAACATGATAATATTCATATCGTAAACTATAGTTTGCAGTTGACACGTGGTCTACGTCCTGTTGCAACATTACGTATAAGTATACATGGCACAGAGTACGAAGAGACATCTGCTGGAGATGGTCAATATGATGCTTTTATGAAAGCCTTATGGAAGATATACGATAAGTTGGGTATGAGTCATCCTCGCTTGGCAGACTATAAGGTATCAATTCCTCCGGGAGGAAAGACAGATGCGCTTGTTGAGACGGTCATTGTATGGGACAACAATGGTACAGAATTGCGTACACGAGGATTGGACGCAGACCAAACTGAAGCAGCCATCAAGGCTACTCTGAAAATGCTAAATATAATAAACAGAGAATAAAATGAAATTAAACATTGCACTATTACCGGGCGATGGTATAGGTCCGGAGATTGTAGAGCAGGCAGTGAAAGCTGTTGATGCTGTTTGTAAGAAATTTGGACATGAGGCTACATACTCTAAGGCTTTAGTTGGAGCATGTGCTATTGATGCAACAGGTAAGGCATATCCAGCGGAGACTCATGAGGTATGTATGAAGAGCGATGCAGTACTCTTTGGTGCTGTGGGAGACCCTCGCTTTGATAACAACCCTAATGCAAAAGAACGTCCAGAGACTGGTTTGCTCGCTATGCGTAAGGAGCTTGGCTTGTATGCAAACCTTCGTCCTGTTGAAACATATAAGTCACTTGTTGACAAATCACCTCTTAAGACAGAGCTCGTTGATGGAGCAGACTTCATTTGTATACGTGAGCTTACAGGTGGTATGTATTTCGGTGAGAAATTTGAGTCAGACGATAAGGCATACGATACATGTGTATACACACGTCCTGAGATAGAGCGTATATTGAAGGTGGCATTTGAGTACGCACAGAAGCGCAGAAAACATCTTACTGTCGTTGATAAGGCAAATGTATTGGCAAGTAGCCGTTTGTGGAGAAAGATAGCACAGGAGATGGCGCCTAACTATCCTGATGTACAGACTGACTATATGTTCGTTGATAAGGCAGCAATGGTCATGATACAAGAGCCAAAGTTCTTTGATGTGATGGTTACGGAGAATACATTTGGTGATATTCTTACAGATGAGGCATCTGTAATCGCTGGTTCGATGGGCTTGTTGTCTTCTGCAAGTATAGGTGAACATACAAGTGTGTTTGAACCTATTCATGGTTCATATCCACAAGCAGCAGGTAAGAATATAGCTAATCCATTGGCAACTATATTGTCAGCTGCAATGATGTTCGAATATGCATTTGGACTTATGGAAGAGGGTAAGGCTATACGTGATGCTGTCTCTAAGTCAATTGATGAGGGTATTGTTACAGAAGACCTTGCAGGTTCGGGTAAAGCTTACTCAACAAGTGAGGTTGGTGATTGGGTAGCAGCAAATATCTAATACAACAACATATAAACGAAAGACCCTGCTTGACATCATCAGGCAGGGTCTTTTATTTCATGCACATACATTATCTGCGTGCTGGGACGACCTTTTCACGTTCATCATAAAAGAGTTCACTAAATGCCGCTTGAGCATCATACTCCACCTTGCGAGATACAAATTCGGGTACATTATATGCGAAATGAGAACGGGAATAATACTCCCTCGGATTTCGCTGCGGAAGAACAAAGGCCTTGCTTGCATTGCCATTTTCGTCAATATGGGCAATGAAAAGACGACTATAAAGACCATCGTCACGTCGGCTACAAAAGACAATCCATCGCGAATTGGTACTCCACGAATGATAGCTCTCCGATTCGTTGCTGTTGACAGCATCAAGAGGATATGTCTCACCCGTAGCAATATTGTACAGCCATAAGTCCGCATCGCAGGTATTAATAGGAAACACCCCGTGATTGGAATAAGTGTATAGCAAAAACCTTCCATCGTGCGACGGTGTCGGAAAAGAGATACTCTTTTCCACAGATGACACATTGAGCAATGTATCCACATCATCGCCTATCTTTCCGGTCTGTGGGTCGAATGATACTCGACAAAGGTTATATCGTAGTTTTTCATAATCCTCTGCCTCTTGATAGTCCTTAGATGTGCAGTAATATATCGTCCTGCCGTCAGACGAAAATACAGGGAACGTCTCAAAGTCAGCTGTACATAATACATCAGACAGCAGTATCTCATTAGAACGCACATCAAGGATAACAGCATCAGAGGCTCGGTCAAAAACATCTATGTAATCCTCTCCGCGTGTAAAAAAACGTTGACGAACAAGATTAAGCGAATATGCACAATAGTCACCTGATGGGTGCCAATACGGATACATGCAATTGGCTATAGTAGAGTCCGTCTTAGTGTCGAGCCAACGACGAACGCCGTCTTTCTGAATAAGTGTTGCGCCATGCAATCCTCGGAAATGAAGTTGAAA
>CALAUL010000015.1 GCA_937892255.1 uncultured Bacteroidales bacterium
AATGAATAAAGACAACGTTATTTTCGACCTAATCGGAAAGGAATATGCCCGCCAGAAGCGCGGAATAGAGATGATTGCTTCCGAGAACTTCGTTAGCGACCAGGTAATGCAGGCTATGGGCTCATGCCTCACAAACAAGTATGCGGAAGGATATCCGGGTAAACGTCACTACGGCGGTTGCGAGGTCGTAGATGAAGTTGAAACAATAGCTATTGAGCGTTTGAAGCAAATCTACGGAGCGGAATTTGCAAATGTACAGCCACACTCAGGAGCACAAGCAAATGCAGCTGTTCTTTTGGCCGTATTGAAGCCAGGAGATAAGTTTATGGGTCTTGATTTGGCTCATGGTGGTCACCTTTCTCATGGATCGGGTGTTAACACATCGGGTTTGCTCTATACACCATGTGCATATCATCTTGATAAAGAGACAGGACGTGTAGACTATGATGAGATGGAGCGTGTAGCAATGCAGGAGAAGCCAAAATTGATTATTGGTGGTGGTTCTGCGTATAGCCGTGAGTGGGATTACAAGCGTATGCGTGAGATAGCAGACGCATGTGGAGCTCTTCTTATGATTGATATGGCACACCCAGCAGGTCTTATAGCAGCAGGTCTTTTGGATAACCCTGTGAAGTATGCTGATATCGTGACATCTACAACACATAAGACACTTCGTGGTCCTCGTGGTGGTATTATCTTGATGGGTAAGGATTTTCCAAATCCATTTGGTAAGACAACAAAGAAGGGAGAGATACGTTCGATGGGTAGTCTATTAAACTCAGCAGTATTCCCAGGTCAGCAGGGAGGACCATTGGAGCATGTCATAGCAGCTAAGGCAGTAGCATTTGGTGAAGCTTTGACACCAGAGTTTAAGTTGTATCAGACACAAGTACAGAAGAATGCTGCAGCACTTGCAAAGGCTATGGTTGACAAGGGTTATTCTGTTGTGTCAGGAGGTACAGACAACCACTCAATGCTTATAGACCTTAGAACAAAGAACGCAGACCTTACAGGTCGCATAGCAGAGAATGCACTTGTAGCAGCAGATATCACTGTTAACATGAACCTTGTACCATTTGATACTCGTTCGGCATTCCAGACTTCGGGTATTCGTCTTGGAACGCCAGCTATCACAACACGTGGTCTTGTTGAGTCAGACATGGATATCATAGTAGGTATGATAGACAGAGTATTGTCAGACCCAGAGAATGAGAAGCTTATTGCTACAGTACGTGCAGAGGTGAATGAGATGATGCAGGAGCGTCCAATGTTCGCTTGGTAATAGAGATAAAAGTAAGTATTTATACATACAGCAAGGCAAAGGTAAATCTTTGCCTTGTTTTTTTTGGGTTTAAACGGTGTTTAAATATCGTTTAAACGATGTTTAAAGGTGGTATACTTTTGGTTTTTGTAGAGTATGAAGTAAAGATTTATTCATTTCATTCACCATTTTATGTCATGGCATAGTTTAAGCAAGCTTCGCTCTGTATATATGTTGTCTTTGTTAGTCATCAAAAAATGACTATATTTGCGTCAAAATAAACAATAAAACAACTATATTATATGGAGAAATTACCAAATTGTCCGAAGTGTAATTCAGAATACACCTATGAAGATGGCAATCTTTTGATCTGTCCTGAATGTGCTCATGAGTGGAATCCGACAGAAGAAACAGAGGAAGATACAAATGTAGTGAAGGATGCTAATGGTACTGTTTTGCATGATGGCGACTCGGTGACAGTTATCAAAGACCTTAAAATAAAGGGTAGTTCACTTGTTGTAAAAGTAGGTACAAAAGTGAAGAATATTAAGCTTGTAGATGGTGATCATAACATTGATTGTAAGATTGATGGTATAGGAGCTATGGGACTCAAGTCTGAATTTGTGCGCAAGATATAAATGCGTCGGTATAAAAGAATTAAGAGCGGGTTGACAGAGAAGTCAATCTGCTCTTTTAATAAACGAGCATATAGTATAAACATTATATCGACATAATATGTCATTTTTAACAATTATATTGATAGCCTTTGCGTTGGCGATGGATTGTTTTGCTATATCCATCAGCATTGGAGTATGTAGTAGGGCTATATGTATAAGACGTATGCTGTTTGTAGCCATTATGTTTGGCTTGTTTCAAGGATTGATGCCTGTCATAGGATGGGTGTCATGTGTATTTATAGGTAGTGATACGGCATCGTGGACAAAATATATAGCAGGGTTGTTGCTTTTATTTGTTGGAGCAAAGATGATTTATGACTCTATTATTAGTAAGAAAGAAGAGATAGAGCAGTGTTATCACCTTAGCTTTATGTCAGTTGTGATGTTGTCTATTGCAACAAGTCTTGACGCCTTGGCTGTAGGAGCTTCGTTTGGAATAATGAAGTATCCGATAGTAGAGCCAGTATTGATAATAGGAGCAGTATCATTTATCATGTCAATAGTTGGGAATATCATAGGTGTAACATTAGGTAATAAATTGGGTAAAAAAGCAGAGATACTTGGTGGTGTGATACTCATTGCTCTTGCCATAAAAAC
>CALAUL010000016.1 GCA_937892255.1 uncultured Bacteroidales bacterium
TTAATTTATTATTAACTAATCAGAATTCAATTGCATTTGTAAGTTGAATTCACCAGACAATTGAAATGGTGTCAAAGATATTCTTTGTGGCTATTATTTTTACGGGATTGGTAATGTCATGTGGTGATAGTGAAGATGATGAAGTAGATAAACCAACTTCGGGTTTGACGCTTAGTGTAACTTCGCTAGAATTTGAGAATACGAAATCAGAAAAGACTATAATCGTTTCAAGTGAAGATGTCTTGACGGCAAAGAGCTCTGTAGATTGGTAATGAATTTGTGCTAACTATACAAAGTACGGGGCAATATACGGTCTCAGTATCGTCAGATTGGATAGTTCATAAAGGTAGTTCGGAAAAGAATAAAGAACTCTTTTTCATCAAGGCAAACTATAGCGAAGCGCGCATTGATACTATTGTTATCATGTGTGGTGACGCTTCAGCGCAATTCGTTGTGAAACAAGAGTCGGGACTGATTGCAGATCTTGGAGTTGAGAGAACAGCAAAAGCCCTTGCATCAAAGATTTATGCAGGTGTGAGTATCGGGAATGTCGTGGAAGAAGATTTTCTCGAAGGGGCAACAGCAGAAGACGGGAATGCCATTTTGGAAAAATATATTTTAGGTTTGCGTGATGCCGGATTCAATGCCGTGCGTATTCAGTGTGCATGGAGTTCTCATATCGAGGATATGTCGACCTATAAAATTGAGTCTAAATGGTTGTTGAAAGTTCAGGAGATTGTTGATATGATTGTTGATAATGGAATGTACGCAATCTTAAATATTTATGAAGGCGATGAAGATGAAGATAATTGTACAGCCGACAAAATGGAAGAGAACAATCAGAAACTGAAAACAATCTGGACGCAAATAGCTGACATGTATAAGAGTTACGATGAGAAGTTGCTTCTTGCTTGTTGCCATGAGCCTAAAGTGAGTACACAAGACGAAATGGCAGTCTTGGCGTCTTACGAACAGACTTTTGTTGATGCCGTGAGGGCAACCGGAGAGCGTAATGCAAAGCGCGTACTCGTAGTTCCAGGCCCCATGACAGATATCCAAACAACAGATATGTTGATGAATTTGCCAACAGATGAAATAAAAGACAGACTTATGGTAGAAGTACAATTCTTCTCTCCATATTCATTTTGTGCAATGACACAAGATGAAGATGATGCTAAGGTAAGCTATTTCTGGGGGTCAGTTCGCAAAGATGTTCCGGCAGAAGTCAAGGATAGAAATGCCTCAGATGTGGTAGATGCGGAAGGCGTTAATACTTTGTTCCTCAAAATGAAGAAAAAATATGCCAACCAAGGCATACCCGTTGTATTGGGGAAATATGGCGCATACTATCGGCGCGAAGAGACGGTCGGAGCGGAATATTATGCCTTGCATAAAGCGTCGGTAGACGAGTGGTTATATAAGACAACGCAGCTTGCCAAGACTAACGGCATGATTCCGTTTATGTGGGAAGCCGGAACGCTCGTATCTCGAGAGAATGGAGCAGTTACAGGATTGTCGCAAGTTGACAATATTATGAGGGGTGCAATTGAAGGCGTGTATCCGTCCAATTACAAATAAAAGAAAGAGAGCGCAATCCCATTCTGATACGCTCTCTTCATTATTCTATTTTGTTGACTTCCATCTGTATGGTGATTCCAAATCGGTCTTTTACGTCCTTTACTACCGCATTGGCAACGGCCATTATGTCATGTCCAGAAGCATCTCCTTTGTTGACAATGACAAGAGCTTGCCGAGAATGTACGCCCGCCTTACCTATGCATTTCCCCTTCCAACCACATTGGTCAATGAGCCATCCGGCGGGAACCTTTGATGTGCCGTTGCCAAGGTCGTAATGTGGCATAGTTTGGTGGGTTGATAATAGAGTTTTTACCAAACTACTGGGGACTTCAGGGTTTTTGAAGAAACTTCCTGCATTGCCTTCTATTTTAGGATCGGGCAGTTTGCTATTGCGAATAGAAATAATGGCCTTGCGAACGTTGGAAAGAGAATCCTCTCCGAGAGAGTCTACGACAGAAGTCACATCGGCATAGTTCATATTAAGCGAACCATTTTTCTTGAGTCTGAAGTCGACATGTGTAATGATAGCATCCTTCATTGCTGAAGTTTTGAAAATACTATGTCTGTAGCCAAACTGACAATCGTATGCACTGATGCTGAACTTATTACCAGTATATCCCATGATGCCGTGAACAGCAACGATTATATCTTTCGCTTCAGCACCGTATGCCCCGATGTTTTGCACGGGAGAAGCTCCGACGTTGCCGGGAATGGCTGAAAGATTCTCCGCTCCATATAGTTCGTTACGTACACAGTAGTCGACAAACTCGTCCCAGACGATACCCGAACCAACGCGAAATACGACATTGTCGGAATCTTCGTCTAATACATCGATGCTCTTTATTTCGGGACGAATGATGATACCATCATAATCTCGCATAAATAGCAGATTGCTACCGCCTCCAATGACAAGGAATGAGCCATTTTTAATCTCTTTTTGTGCCATCACCACATCATCATAGCTGTAGCAAGTTATAACACAGCGAGCATTCACATCAATATTGAATGTGTTGAGTGATTTTATGGATATATTGTTTTCTATAAGCATTATATATCAATTTTGAGGAAATACGACTCTGCAAAGATGATAATTTTGTGCAGGATAAAGAATAAATTACTTTTTTTTATTGTAAAATTTTCTTTTGTAGAAAAAAACTCCCAAATTTGTAAGCTGAATTATAAATAGGAGGACTAAACGAAAAAGTTTACGATGATTAGATATATATATATCACTATAGCGTTATTGGCGATATTCTCAACCACGTGTAATGCGCAAATACGTTCAAGAAAACAGATTCCTGAGATATTAAGGGGTTTATGGGTTAATGCAAAGGTTGGTCCTACGATGTTTTATGGAGATATCGTAGATGATGGAAAGATAAAATTTGCTTTTAGTGCTTCTGCAGATAAGGAAGTGCTTAAATGGTTGAATGTTCGTGCTGAACTTGAGATGAATACCTTTGGTGGCAAGCAAGATGGCGGTTTGGAGTTTAAGTCTTCTGCTTTCGGCGTGAATGTTGCAGGTTTGGTGAACGTATTGAATGTAACCGGTTATTATTCTACAAGTCCGTTTATTCCGTATGTTGGACTTGGTGGAGGTATAATGATGGTCAACTATGATAAGAAGCCTGGCAAAACACCTTCAATGACTCTGAATAAATATGAGAAGGAGTACATGTATGTGAAGGGAAGTACAATGGCTCCAACTGTATATGGTTTGTTGGGTGCCAAATATATGATAAACAAGCATTGGGGTGTAAGTGTAGAGGTGAAAGGATCCTTCCCCTTCTCTGATATGATTGATGGTCATGATAAGTGGTGGAATCCTGCATTGGTGTCTGTTGCCGAGACAGAAATGCCAGATGTTCCTGTGGGTCCTGATATTCCAGAGGTTACTCCCGAACCTGAGCCAACACCAGACCCTATGCCAACTCCGGATATAGATCAGACAGAGCAGGCTTCGATGCTTAAAAATGCAACAGTCTCATGTGACGCATGTTCTAATAGTCACCCAGGAATGGAACACACCGGTTGGATAACAGGAAATAATGATTTCCATTACACCATTATGTTTGGTTGCACATACAAATTCTACGATATGAATTGGAAGTCATCTTCAAAGTATAACAGAAAGATTTACTTGCGTAATAAGGCGGCTTACAAACGTAATGTTAAGCGTGCGAGAAGACGATAGTTGTATAAACGATTATATAATAGTAGGAGAGCTGCATGGGGCAGCTCTTCTTGTATATGGAGGTCAATATTAGACAGATGGACTTTAAAATAGTTTCGCCATATAAGCCAATGGGGGATCAACCCCAAGCTATTTCAGAGTTGGCACAAGGTGTAGATATGGGGTTGGAGCACCAAACACTTTTAGGCGTAACTGGGTCCGGCAAGACGTTCACCATAGCTAATGTCATAGAGAAAGTTCAGCGACCAACACTTGTTTTAAGTCACAATAAGACATTGGCAGCGCAGTTGTACAATGAGTTTAAAGAGTTCTTTCCTGACAATGCCGTAGAATATTTTGTTTCCTATTATGATTATTATCAGCCGGAGGCATATATAGCAGCAACGGACACGTATATAGAGAAGGACCTTTCGATAAATTCGGATTTGGAAAAGATGCGTTTGAGCGCAACGTCTGCATTATTGTCGGGCAGACGAGATGTGTTGGTAGTTTCGTCGGTATCATGTCTATATGGAATAGGCAATCCTGATGATTTTCATAATGGAATTATTACTTTGTCGGTAGGACAACTTATTACACCCACGTCGTTGTTGCGTCGACTTACAGAGGTCTTGTATAGTCGGAACGAAGTAGTATTCGAACGTGGTAATTTTAGGGTGAAGGGTGATACTATTGATGTGTATTTGGCATATGCCGATTATGCTTGTCGTATTATATTTTGGGGAGACGAGATAGAGAGTATAGAGAAGTTTGACCCGATTAATAATATCGTTATCGAGTCGGTCAATGATATAACGATATTCCCGGCCAATATATTTATTACGAGCAAGGACCGCACATCGCAAGCTATTAGGCTGATACAAGACGACCTGGTCTTGCAAGCTGCTAAATTCCGTTCGAAGGGGAAGGAGGTGGAGGCCTCTCGTTTGGAACAAAGAGTACAATATGATATAGAGATGATACTCGAGCTTGGTTATTGTCCCGGAATTGAGAATTATTCGCGTTATTTTGATGGTCGAGCAGAGGGCTCAAAACCATTCTGTTTGTTGGATTATTTCCCGAAGGACTTTCTTTTGGTTATAGATGAAAGTCATGTCACCATACCACAGATACATGCTATGTATGGAGGAGATGCATCGCGAAAGGTTAATTTGGTAGAGTATGGATTTCGTTTGCCGGCAGCAAAGGATAATAGGCCATTGACGTTCGAAGAGTTCGAATCTATGACCAATCAGGTCATATATGTGAGTGCCACACCGGCTGAATATGAGTTGATGAAAAGCGGAGGAAGCTATGTTGAACAGGTTGTCAGGCCAACAGGACTGTTGGATCCGGAGATAGTAGTGCGTCCGAGTCTTAATCAAGTCGACGACCTTTTGAACGAAATACATTTACGTATAGAAAGGAAAGAACGTGTATTAGTGACAACGCTTACCAAACGCATGGCAGAGGAGTTGTCGGAATACCTGCTTCGTCTCAATGTCAAATGTGCGTATATTCATTCAGATGTCGATACCTTGGAGAGAGTAAAGATAATGGAAGTGTTGCGACAAGGAGTCTATGACGTGTTGGTTGGAGTCAATTTGCTTCGCGAAGGACTTGACCTGCCAGAAGTGTCTCTCGTGGCTATATTAGATGCCGACAAAGAGGGCTTTTTGCGTTCGGAGAGAGCATTAACGCAGACGGCAGGACGTGTGGCACGAAATATCAACGGATTGGTCATTATGTATGCAGATAACATAACACGGTCAATGCAGGGTACAATAGATTCGACCAACGAGAGACGTGCTAAACAGTTGGCTTATAATACGGCGCATGGCATTGTTCCTAAACCGCTGAATAAAAAGGTGTCATCAAATGCATTCGGCAATTATACAATAAAAGAAGACGATGTTACGATGGTGGCAGAGTTGTCGACGAAGTATTCTTCTCCTGAGCAAATTAAGAAAGGCATTGCCGATTTGAAGAAGAAGATGCAAAAAGCCTCTAAGGAGTTGGACTTCATTTCGGCGGCTCAGTTCAGAGACCAAATGAGAGCATTAGAACGTATGCTGGATAAATAATAATATTCTATAATATATATATTGATTTTCATATATTTGCAGTTATAATAATTGATACAATGAAAAAGATATCTATCTGTATGATGATGACAACGATGTTCTTTGTGACGTCGTTGTATGCTAAGGAAAAGCCAGAAGTAAAGGTTGTAGAAGTAGCCCAAGATGCCGATGCGGCAAATGATGGTGTGGTCTTCTCGTTGCCTACAACAATGATTCGCGTGCGTGTTGAAGCTGAAGTGGAAATAAGTAAAGTCGGACCATTCTATCGTTATTCCAATAAGTATCTTAACTTGACAGATGTCGTAACCGAAGACAATATATCGTGGAAATTGGTTTCAGCCTCTATAACGGCCTACGGAAAGGCTCTCGACCAGAATGCCAAAAAATATAAGATGACGTCAAGTTATACCGAATGCCCATCGATATCAACCACATCTGACGGCGTTATAATGGGTATAAACGTCGATTGTCAACAGTTTGAGAATGAAGAGGCAGACTCTCATTTCGAGTTGCCCAAAGTCTCTTTTGACGATGTACAATTGGACCGTTCTATCCTCACGAAAACATCTACTGCGGCTATGGCAGAAGAGACAGCATTGTCGATATATACGCTCAGAGACAAGCGATTGTCGTTGCTCGGAGGCGAAGAGCCGGTGGTGCTGAACGATGCAGGTTCGTATGATAGAATCTTCAACGAAATAGACAGATTGGAGCAAGACCTTATTTCGATGTTCGCAGGCAAGAAGGTGAAGGCAAGAGTAGTGAAGTACTACGATGTTATGCCGGACAACTATGGCGTTGCAAGTCAGGTGCTGTTGCGTTTCTCTGAAAAAGATGGCTTCCTCGACCCTATGGACCTAAACGGAAAACCGGTGTATATAGACATGTCCTTTGCAAAGCAAGTTCCGGTAAACTCATACCCTCCAATGTCAAAAGAGCGTAGGGCAAAGGCTCTTACGGGCTTGCGATACATTCAGCCGACAACAGTCAATGTGAAGATTATCGACCGCAATAAGCTTATATGTGAAGAAGATGTACTCTGTGCCCAAGGCGGACAGATAATGACGCTCCCGGCGGATTTGCTTACCGACAAGACGGTATCTATAAAGTTTAATACGTCCAACGGATCGCTTGAATATATAAAGTACAACAGATAAATCAAGACTTATATGGGAAAGGAGATAACACAACTTGAGCCACAGACGTTATGGAGTAATTTCTATTCACTTACGCAGATACCTCGCCCGTCGAAGCATGAGTCAAAGGTCCTTGATTATATAGCCGACTACGGCAGACAGCTTGATTTGGAAGTGTTTAGAGATAGCGTTGGTAATGTTATAATCCGCAAACCCGCCTCGTGTGGTATGGAGAATCGTCGCGGTGTCATACTGCAGGCACATGCCGACATGGTACCTCAGAAACGGTCAGACAGCAAGCATGATTTTCAAAAGGACAGCATAGAAACCATATTGGATGGGAATGTAGTTCGCGCCAATGGAACGACATTGGGCGCAGACAATGGAATAGGGGTAGCTGCCGCCATGGCAGTCTTGGCAGATAAGAGTCTCCAGCATCCGCCTCTTGAGGTGCTTATCACCACAGATGAGGAAACTGGCATGACCGGAGCTTTTGGATTACAACCCGATATCCTACGCGGTGAAGTGTTGCTCAATCTCGACTCGGAAGAAGAGGGAGAGTTATATATAGGTTGTGCCGGAGGAGTGAATGTGACATCGACATTCAGATATTCCAAAATCGAAACAGCATCGGACGATATCGCTGTCAAGGTCGTTGTATCAGGACTTCAGGGCGGACATTCAGGATTAGATATCAACAGAGGTCGTGCTAATGCCAATAAGTTGTTATTCAGATTTCTGAAGTTTGCCGTTGCCAATTACGAAGCCATGTTGGTAGAAGTCAATGGAGGTAATATGCGTAATGCAATACCGCGAGAGGCATATGCTGTGCTGACTATCGACAAGGAAGATAAAAATGATTTCATAGAGGCCGTCGAGGAATTTGAAGAGATGTTTAGAGAAGAGTATGCAGATAGTGAGCCGGATATATCTTTCGATACAAAGATTGTCGAAAGACCTTCTATGGTGATGGACGAAATGTCTGCTGATGACCTTATAAATGCCGTTCAAGGTAGCACGAATGGTGTTGTAAAGATGAGTAGTAGCGTAGAGAATATGGTTGAGACATCTACGAACTTGGCTATTGTTGAAACTCTTGAGGAGACTATTCGTGTTAAATATTTGGTGCGCAGTTCGATAGACTGTGCTAAAGACGACGTGGTATCATCTTTAGAGAGCGTCTGTCGATTGGCAGGAGCCGAAGTCGAAATCGATGGAGAATATCCCGGTTGGAAGCCCAACAAAGACTCACGGACGTTAAAAACAATGATAGACGTGTACCTCAAACTTTACGGAAAAGAGCCGAAGGTGACAGCCATACATGCCGGATTGGAATGCGGTATATTAGGAGCAACATATCCTAAATGGGATATGGTATCATTTGGACCGTCTATTCGTTATCCGCACTCACCTTCTGAGTTTGTAGAGGTTGATAGCGTGAAACGCTTTTGGGATTTCCTTGTTGCAACACTGGCGATGGTGTCATAATTGCCGGAATAAGACATATATATGATAAAAAGAACCCCAATAAATAGCTTAGGCTTAATTTGTTGGGGTCTGTTGTGATAGAACGTTTAAGATTCTACATAAATTCGATTGTTTTTTATGTCGGTTTGACAAAATTGCCGCAAATATCAAAGCAATTCTTCCTATCAGGAATATTCCATAAAAATATATTCATACACAGTTAGCGCATCACTTTTTAGAAAAAAAACAAAGTTGAGTACGTGTAAAGATAAGTTCGATTGTCTTAGGAAGAAAAGTAGCGAAAAAATGGAATTTATATTTCAACTATTTGCCGAACTATTTAGTCGTTCGGAAGCAGAGACACAAAGGATAGAACAAACGCAATCGAAAGTCACATCTGTAAATAACGTGGCGGAATATGAATCAGAGCCAATGGATTCCCCATTGTCGGATTTGAACATATTCGAATTTGTGGATTTTCATTAACGGAGCAATGGAATTAGAGAAAGATAAAATAGACGAGTTGTTGAATAACATGGGGACAGACAGAGAGCGTGTCAGGTCTGCCATGCGCATAGACGCTCGAAAATCGTCAGCATGGGAAGACGTAGAGAGCAAAACTTCGCATAAGATTGTTACCATGAGCAATTTGAAAGTGCTTTTGCGAGTGGCGGCCGTCTTTGCACCGCTGATTGTTGTCGGACTAATATGGAAGCTGAACGTTCAGAAGCCGGAGAGCTATGTATATACGACAACATCGCAACGAGATACGGTCACTTTGGCAGATGGGACAACGGTGATAATGAACGTCCATAGCGAATTGAAGTACACTCAGACAAGCAAGGCAAGACGTGTAGAACTTGAAGGAATGGCGTATTTCGATGTTGCACATAACGATAATTTGCCTTTTGTCGTGACAGCCGACGAGGCAGAAGTCACAGTGCTTGGAACGAAATTCACAGTCGAGAACATCGAAGAACGCAACAGAATATGCGTTTCGGTCGACGAAGGAAAGGTTCGACTTAACGTCGACGATGAACACGTGGTACAGCTTTTGGCTAATGACATAGCGCAGTGGCGTAACGACGGACATATAAGTGTTGTCAGAAAAAGAGAAGACGACAAGAGCTCATGGCTGAATGATTATATAAGTCTCAAAGATGCGTCGTTGAGCGAAGTGACAGAAAAGCTGTTCAATCATTACACCGAGATAAACGGCATTGCAGATAATAGTGATTTGGACAGTATTAGAGTTACCACAACATTTAACGCACAGTCGTTGTCAACAGTGTTAGACGAGTTGACAATACATTTTGGCAAAAAAATAAGTTTAGACAATGGATATTTGATAATATCTAATTAATTTCGACCGCGCAAGGTTGAAAGAAACATGAAGTCTAATATTATATATGGTGATTTGTTTGTAAGGCGCATAATTATGCGCCTTATTTTTATTATGGCAATAGCCATAGTAACACCGTTGAATGCGCAAGACAAAAGAGAATCGTTGTTGGAGAGAGAAGTCGTTTTGCCATCGGCATATAAGGGCGATAGTGAGTTGCTCATAAAACTCTTAGAGGAACAAACAGGGGTGCTCGTCAGTTATAGCAACAGAGTGTATGTCTCATCAGAAATAACTCTCAACTACCGCAAAGCCAAATTGCGAACATTCCTTGATGCTATCTTTACTCGGTACCCTGTTGACTATATCGAGTCGAGCGACAACAAGATAATTGTTGCACCGCAGAAGATACATTACTATACGTTATGTGGTTTTTGTCGTGATGCTCAAACGGGAGAATCCCTCATCGGTGCTAATGTATATGACTCGTTGCTGGTGGTGGGGCAGTCGACAAATGGATATGGCTTTTTTAGCATGAAATTACCCTCGGGCAAAGTGCCTTTGCGAGCATCGTATGTAGGTTATAATTCGGTTTGTCAAATGGTAGACTTGAAGAGTGATACAATCGTGGTGTTGAGACTGCAACCATCGTTGATGCTCGAGTCGATAGACGTCATGGCAACGGAAGATATGGAGGTTAAGGCGGACATAGGAGTGGTGGATATACCGGTGAATTATGTCAAGAATATGCCTTCGTTGTTAGGCGAATCGGACGTTATAAGGGCATTTCAAATGACGCCCGGAGTACAGAGTGGCGAGGAAGGTTTTGGTGGAATGAGCGTCCGAGGCGGAAGTGCAGATCAGAATATATTGTTGTTGGACGATGTCCCGCTCTATAGCACATCACATTTGATGGGACTCTATTCGATATTCAACATAGAGTCCGTCAACAAAGCCAAACTTGTGAAGGGAGGCTTCCCGGCACGTTACGGAGGAAGATTGTCATCGGTAATAGACATCAAAACCAAAGAGGGTAATATGGAGAAATATGGTGGCTATGTCAATGTCGGACATCTCTCGTCAAATGCGACTCTCGAAGGACCAATTATCAAAAACAAAATGTCGTTTATGGTATCCGGACGACGCACCTATTTCGACCTCTTCTCAGCAAAGATACAGAGCAATAAGGATAATAGATATTCGTTCTATTTCTACGATGTGACAGCCAAGCTCAACTATATCATTTCACCAAGAGACCGCGTATATGCGACATTCCTGGCCGGATATGACCACTTTGACTATGGTTATAACTATCGTGATGTTCGTCTTACATATAGCGAGAATGATGTTCGTACAATAGCAGTAAGTGACAATCAGAAGATAAAGTGGGGAAGTCTGGTCTCGTCGTTGAGGTGGAATCACATTTTCGGCAACTCGCTGTTTATGAATTTTACAGGCTTCTTAAGCAGATACCGTTTCCGAAACAACATGACAACTAACGACGGTCAAGATGCTTACGGATATAAGCACAAGTATTTCAGCGGAATTCACGATCTTGGAAGCAGATTGGACTTTACGTTGTATCTGCCTCGATTGTCAAGTGTAATGCGTTTTGGAGCAAATATGTCCAATCATGTCTATACTCCGAGTGTCTCTATCATGACCGTGTCCGGAGATTCAACGGCAAATGCTGCGATAAGCAAACAAAACAGCAGGGAGTTGTATTGCATGGAATATCATGCATATTTGGAAGACGAGTTTCGTTTCGGACGGTTGACAGGAAACGTCGGTTTGCATTATTCGGCGTTTAAGCGAAAGGGTAGCGCTCATTATTCGAAGCTGGAGCCTCGTTTGTCGTTGGGATACGATATAACCAAATGGCTATCTGTCAAAGCCTCGTATTCTGACATGACGCAGTTTTTGCAGTTGGCAAGAATTGTCTCTGTGGCATCTCCTGCCGACATTTGGTTGCCAATATCGTCTAAACTTCCGACGCCTCGTTCGTGTTTGCTAAGTGCAGAGACGGCTATAAAGTTAAGAAAAAAACAAACGCTGACGGTAGAGGCTTATTATAAGAAGTTTGTTCATGTGCAGACATACAAGAGTTCGTCGTTGTTGATGCTTGTAGACATGAAGACCTGGGACGATATGTTCATTGATGGTGATGGATATTCAAAGGGATTAGAGATATTTTTTCACCGTCATAGTGGACGTCTGACAGGGTGGCTTGGCTATACATGGAGCAAGTCGCGCAATAGGTTTGAGGAGACAAATGGAGGAAGATATTTCCCATCAGACAATGATAGGACACACTCTATTGTCGTCAACGGCGCATACCGTCTGACGGATAATATGGATTTGGGAGTGTCGTGGAACTACAATACCGGAGCACCCGTCACGATATCGGACAGCAGATATGTGATAGAGGGCGATGAGGCAAATGTCAATGCTCCGATGTTTTCAATAGAGGGCGAACGAAACGGCTATCGTATGCCCGACTCACATACGCTCAGCATAGGTTTTAATATCCACAAGCAACGCAAGAAAACAAGCACAGTGTTGAGTGTAGGTGTGTATAATGTTTATTCGCAAAAAAATCCTATGTTTGTCTATTGGAAGCAAGAGCCAAACGGTGTAGGATTTGACAATAGCCATTACGAACTAAAACAGTTCAGCCTCATAGCTTGGCCATGGCCCTATATGCGATATAGTATTAAATTCTAATGAAGAGATACGGGTGGAACATAATAATAGTGTTGATGGTCTTGGTCTTATCGTGTGAGACGGCATCAGATATAAGATTGCGGAAGGGAGCCACATCGTCGGTCATGACATCATTCGTCTATCCGGATAGCGTCGTGACTGTGAATGTCTATGGAACAGTCTCGGTGTTGGATACCACCAGAGTGTCGGACTTGGGGAATGGTGAAGTGCGTTTGAATGTACAAGGAGAGAGCGCAACACGTTACGTCGTAGACGGCAGTCATAGTGCTAAGTTTGGTTATCCTGATGTAAAAGAAGGAGACACGGTCTCTATATTGGCGATGTTCGGCGATACTGAAATGTCGGCAAAGACATATATCCCCACAAGACCGGAGATGACAATGATAGATACTATGTATAATACTACCATGGATCGTATGTATTTCTTTATTGAAATGTCCGACGCGCCTACTACGCCCGATTATTATCAGCTCATCTTGACACGCAAATACATCAACGAGAAGGGACATCAAGTGAAAGAAGCGATTGAGTGCAACTATTATGATTATCTGTTTTATCAAGCAACAATTGGACTTACTCAAACATTTATAGGGCTCTTTGCCGATGAGACAATAAACGGTCAGCAATATACGTTGAAGTTGTCGATACCGGTAGCTGATATATGGAAAGACGTTCCGGAGGAAAATGATGTTGCGATAGATATAGCGTTGTATCATCATACGGAAGACTATTACCTATATGCCCGTTCGGTAGCTTCGGTTGAGAGCTATCTCTTATTGCCCGTATTCATGAGCTCTAATGTGTATTCCAACGTAGATGGAGGCTTCGGAATCGTATCGGGAATGTCTTGTGAAGTAGAAACAATAGTATTCAACAGAAATAAAATAGAATAAAAATGAACACAATCACATGTAAATTACTTATCATAGGTTCGGGGCCGGCAGGATATACCGCAGGTATTTACGCATCGAGAGCAATGTTGTCTCCGATATTATATACCGGCGGACAACCCGGTGGACAGCTGACAACAACAACAGAAATCGAAAACTATCCGGGCTTCCCAAATGGAAAGAACTGCTTTGAACTGATGGACGACATGCGACGTCAGGCCGAGAAGTTCGGAACAATAGTGAAAGATGGCCGCATTGTCGACTTGGACACATCAGTATATCCTTTCGTTGCAAAGAGTGACATGGGAGATACGATAGAGGCATCGGCAGTTATCATTGCCACGGGTGCAACGGCAAGATATTTGGGTTTGCCCGAAGAACAGAAATATATAGGTATGGGATTGTCGGCATGTGCTACATGCGATGGTTTTTTCTACAGAGGGAAAGATGTCGGAGTCGTAGGAGGTGGCGACACAGCGGTAGAGGAGGCTTTATATCTGTCAGAATTGGCAAGGAAGGTATATCTCATAGTGCGTCGTGATGAGCTTAGAGCATCGAAGATAATGGTTGAAAGAGTGCTCAACAATGACAAGATAGAGGTGTTGTTTAAACATCAAGTGTCGAGACTCAATGGAGAAAACGGACTTGAGTCGGTACTATTAAAGAGTGAAAGTGGCGAACGACTCTATGCCATGGACGGACTGTTTATGGCCATAGGACGAAAACCCAACTCATCGATATATACGTCGATAGAGAAAGACGAACAAGGGTATATACTGACTCGCGGCGAAACTACACAAACAAATGTTGAAGGTGTATTTGCATGCGGAGATGTGTGTGACCCTGTTTATCGTCAGGCTATAGTAGCAGCTGCAAGTGGTTGCAAAGCCGCTAAAGATGCAGAACGTTGGCTGAACAGAAAAGCAGATTAACGAGAGTCAGATAATGACGAAAAAACAAAGAAGTCGGAACAAAATAGTGTTGTTCCGACTTCTTTATTTTCAGTAGGACTACTTCTATTATTTATTAGATGTAGTCTGTGGTTTTGCTATGGATTCGCGCATGGCAGTATCTGCCTGCATATTCTGATAACGCACATAATCCATAATGCCCATGTTCCCGGAGCGGAAGGCTTCTGCCATTGCTAAAGGCACTTCAGCTTCAGCTTCGATAACTTTTGCGCGAGCTTCTTGAGCTTTAGCTTTCATCTCTTGTTCAAGAGCTACAGCCATAGCGCGTCGTTCCTCAGCTTTTGCTTGTGCGATGTTTTTGTCGGCTTCGGCCTGGTCTATTTGCAATCCGGCACCGATGTTTTTGCCTATGTCGATATCCGCAATGTCGATAGAGAGTATCTCAAAAGCTGTTCCTGCGTCCAAACCTTTTTCGAGAACTACCTTAGATATGCTGTCAGGGTTTTCGAGTACCGTCTTGTGAGAGTCAGAAGAACCGATAGACGATACAATGCCCTCTCCTACACGAGCCAAAACTGTCTCTTCTCCCGCTCCACCAACGAGCTGCTTTATGTTGGCTCTGACAGTTACACGAGCTTTGGCAATAAGCTGAATACCATCTTTGGCAACAGCCGTAACAGGAGGAGTGTCAATGACTTTAGGATTTACCGACATCTGCACTGCCTCAAATACGTCACGTCCTGCCAAGTCGATAGCGGTAGCCATCTGGAATGAGAGTGTTATGTTTGCTTTGTTGGCTGATACAAGAGCGTGAACAACGCTTCGTACATGTCCGCCCGCAAGATAGTGTGCTTCCAATTCATCGCGACGTATCTGTGCCAAGCCGGCTTTGTGAGCTTCTATCATTGCCTGAACGATGATGCTGGGAGGTACTTTTCTTATTCGCATCAGTACGAGTTGCAACAAGGAGATTTTCACTCCCGAGACAACAGCAGAAAACCATAGTACTACGGGAACGTAGTAGAAAAATACTATCACAGCAATTACTATCGCTACAATGAGTATAACCGGAGTTAATGCTTCCATTTGTTTAATTGTTAAGTAGTTAATAATTATTCGATAATCACGTATTATTCTAATTTCTGAGCTTCTGTGAGCTTGATTTGTTTGTCATTTAGGAATGCAACAATAAACGCACCAGCAAAACCTCTGTTTTTGATTTCGCTTAGGTTCTCAAAAGCCTCTTTATACGAGCTGTAAGCTCCTTCGAAGTATTTTGTAAGTCCCTTATCAGGAACGGGTTGAGTGGTTATGAGGCTTAGTGACTCTAAGGCTTGAGTGTTAGGTTTGTTGCGGAATACTCCGAGCTGAATGCGATATACGGGCTTATTGTTTTGAACCTCTGTCGTTGTTGCAACGGGAGCTTCAATAGGTGTCGGAGGTGTGACTTTTGCGACGTTTGTCGTTGTGTCCGGATTTGTATTTGGCGTTGCTTTTTGGGAAATCTCTTCCATGTCGTGAGCCTCAAGCGTAAAGACGATATCTCCCTTTTTAGCCGTTGTGGTGTCGACAGAAGCCAATGCAGATGTCACGCCAAACGGTTCGGCGAGAAGTTGTTTTTTGTTTGGGAACGGGAATGAGCCATCGAGATGACCGGCTAATCTGCTTATGCCTTTGGTTAGAGATATTACGCCTCTTTTTTTCATCGTCATGGCCTTTGCGAGTTCTTCTGCTCCGTCTTCCGTTCTGACTTTCTCGACAAGGCTGAAGTCTCGTTCTGCTGACGTCTTGAACGGTTCTATTTCGCTAAAGTCAATATTCGGCTGATTGTCAAGTGTCTGTTGATAGCGGTCGTCGATGACGTTGTACATTTGGTCCAATGATGTGTTGTACAGCACGTTTGAAGCTAACAAGAGGTAGTCGATTCGTTCTTGCAAATCGGAGTAAGACAACTTTTTATTCTCGCCACTGACTTCTACAGTTACATTGTTGAGAGCTTTTTCACGCAGTTTCTCTGACTCGAGGGACAGTACACCTGCCCACGAATACAAGCTGTCGGCTTCTATGAGCTCAGTGAGTTCTTCGGCGTTGAAGACGGCTCTAAAGTCTTCGTTTATGTCGAGAAAGTTTTTCTCAAAAAGAACTTCCGAATATATTTCGAAGTTTTCAGGTTTCAATAACTCTTCCCAGTTGAAACGTATTGGAGAACGTTTGATTTTTAGTTTGTCAAGAGGTGTATATTTGCCCGAAGCAATGAGTTCGGATAATGTTGCGTTCTCTGTCTTGCGAACAAAAGAATACATCTCTTTCAGGTTGTCTTCGAGTTCGTATACTTTACGTTCTATTTTGAGAACTTCTGCTATTATTTTGTTACGCTCTTCGTCCGATGGAGAATCCATGAATAATTTGCGTTTCGCACTCATGACAGTCCAAAGACTATCTTTTTCATTCTGTAGGGCAAGGGCTTGACTGTAATGCAGTTTGGCTTGTTCGTTTCTGAAGTGTTCCCATTGAGTATATGTCAATGAGTCATTTATTTCGAGGTTGAATTTGCTTGTCTCTTTGGTTACGCTGAAGGATGCTTTTGTTGTTTCGTCTTTGACTACATTGTCACGCATTTCGGAGAGAGATGGGTCAATGGCAAGGGCAGAGGCTTTTCGTATCTCCTCTGTGCTTTGGGCAAAAGAGCGTATTACGCTTTCGTCCCATAGAATTTCGTAAACCATCACGGAATCAGGAGAAGTCTCTCTGTTGGAAGCAAACCACGCTCTCGAGCGAAATTCATCTCCAACGAATAAGTAATCGTCAAAGGCGGAGTTGAACGGGACGCCCATATTAACTGGTTGTGTAAAAGAACGGCTTTCGATGTCGTATGTGGTTCGATAGATGTCGTATCCACCCATTCCTCCGTCTCTGTTGCTTGCGAAGTAGAGCGTTGTGCCGTCAGTCATCATGACGGGGGTTTTGTTGCTTGCATCTGATTCGAGTCCGGCGAGAGGAATCATGTCTCCCCAACCGTCAAGCAAGCGTTCTATTTTGTATAGCGACTCTTTGCCTTCGTTGTTGGAGAGGGAGAAGTATACAACATCGCCACGTTCCGTTTGATAGAGAATGCCGTTGGGGTCTATGTCGGATTCAAAAAAGTCTCGATTGTATTGTATTTGGCCCACTTCTCGAGATGGATTGTAGACGAATAGAAGACTGTCAGGCAATATCCGGTATTTGTCAATGACCTTGACATTAAATAATTTGCTGGCCAATGGAAGAGAGTTGTTGCACTCGTTGCTCCACATTTGAGCTTGCGAGATGAGCTTTGTATCTCGAGCGGTTTTGAGGAATCTGTCAAAGGCTTGTATAGCAGATTCGAATTCGTATGAGAGTTGGTATGCGCGCCCAAGGTAGAAGTACGAGTTTGCAACAAAGCCTTTTACTTGAGCGAACTTTAGACGACGCAATCCTTCTGAGATATTGGTGTTGGAGGCTACATACGAAGCTCCGAGGTAATAATTGGCTTTTGCATCGCGCTCCAATTTGTTCATCTGGGGTACTATATACTCGATGACGCCTTTGTAATTTTCTTTTTCAAACTCTTGAATAGCAGGCTTGATATTGTTTTGTGCCTGAATGGTTTGTCCTATTATTAGTGCGATAAATATAGAACAGTGTTTAAGTTTTTCTTTTATCATCATGTTCGCCATAACTCCTTTTAAAAAGCCAAATATATACTATTTAATCGAAATAATGAAAATAAGTTGGTGCAATTAATTTTAAACCCTTTTTCAGTGGGCAGTTAAGGTTAAAAACTCATATAAAAAGCAGATGTCATAGTTGTTTTATAAAATATATTGACTATATTTACAACTCTATTTCTCAAAAATAGAGATATTAGTTAATTGGGTGAAAGATAATTGGTTAAGATGGCAGAAGAGACTTATCATGTTCCTGTGTTGTTGAAGGAAACGGTTGATGGATTAAACATTAATCCGTCTGGAGTATACGTTGATGTGACGTTTGGCGGAGGAGGGCATAGTAAGGAGATATTGAGGCGTTTGGGAGAAAACGGGAAATTGATAGTCTTTGACCAAGACGAGGAGGCTTATCAGAATAGACCGGATGATGCTCGATTGGTGTTTGTTAGACATAATTTTCGTTATATAGCTCAGTTTTTAAGGTATTTGGAGATTCCATTTGTAGATGGCATTCTCGGAGATTTGGGAGTTTCGAGTCATCATTTTGATGCGCCGGAGCGAGGTTTTTCGTTTAGGTTTGATGCTCCGTTGGATATGCGAATGGGGCGTGGAATAAAAGGTACAGCTGCGGATATAGTGAACGATTATGCGGAGAAAGATTTGTTGAGAGTGCTTCAGGAGTATGGAGAGATACAGCGAGCAGGAAAACTTGTGAATGCGATATTGAAAAGACGAGAGGAGGGGCGTATAGAGACAACTTTTGACTTGCGAGACGTGGTGATAAGTGTGGTGGGACAGAAAGAACAGAATAAGATTTTGGCGCAAGTGTTTCAAGCATTGCGAATAGAGGTGAATGGAGAGATGGGAGCGTTGAGAGACTTGCTTATGCATTCGGCAAAAGTGCTTCGTCCAGGGGGGAGACTGTCTATAATAAGTTATCACAGTTTGGAGGATAGAATGGTTAAGAATTTGATAAGAAGCGGTGATGTGTCGAAACAGAATGCAGAGCAAGATATTTATGGACATTGTGCTGTTCCGTATGAGGCCGTAAACAGGAAAGTCGTCGTTCCGTCGGAAGAGGAGATAGAGCGCAATAGCAGAGCACGCAGTGCAAAATTACGTATAGCAGAGCGTACAGATGTTGATGTTTAATTCGGAAAGAAATCGGTGTATGGGATTTACGAAAAACGATATACTAACAGGTTTGAAAACGTGGCTTAAAGAACTTTGTACTATAAAGGACTACAGAGATGTGGTGTACATAATAATTTCGATAGGTGTATTGTGTATGGTGTCGATTAGTTATTCATTAAAGTTTGATGAGAGCGTTCGTCAGATAGAAGTATTGACGCAAGAAGTGAAGGATTTGAGGTATCAGTCAATGACAATGTCGTCGAAATACATGAACGAGGCAAAACAGAGCAGGGTGATACAACAAGTACAGGCAGAGCGATTGGGACTGGAGGAGTTGACGGAAGCTCCGAGAATAATATACGATGATTGACATAGGGGAAGGACATGGAGACAAACAAGAAGAAAGCGAGAGATTGTAAACGATTTTATGTGGCAAGTACGGCAGTATGGGTGGTTTTTATATTGTCGTTTATTGCTGTGTTGGCTATGTATTGTTGTCTTAATTTGGGTTTGGTGGGGGATTATGCAAACAGAAAAGAAAAGATGTTTGAAGAAGTTACGTTGCCCAGTAAACGAGGGGAGATATACTCGAGAGATTCGCGTCTGATGGCGAGTACGATGCCGCGTTATCTGTTGTGCATAGACCCGACGTTCATAGTAGATACTGTCTATAACAAAAATATACGCTCATTGGCAGCCAGATTGTCAGAATTCTTTGGAGACAAAAGTGCATCGGAGTATAAGAAAATGATAGATGTGGCACGAGCTGATGGGAGAAAATATTTGCGTTTGAACAAGAGGTGGCTTACTTATGAAGAGTTTCAGAAAGTGAAAAAGTTCCCTATCCTGTGCGAAAAGAGACGAAATGCCTTGGTCGAAGAGTCGAAATATGAAAGAGAATTCTTCTTTGGACAGTTGGCACAACGAACGATAGGAAAACTTGTGGTGGATCAAGAAAGTGGAGGAATGCGAGGCACAAATGGATTGGAGCGAGCGTATGATGCAGAGTTGCGAGGTGTCGACGGAACTGGAAGACGTCATAGAACATTGAACATGAGGGTGAAACTTATAGACGAAGAACCACAAGATGGTTATGACTTGATAACGACAATAGACGTCGATATGCAAGATGTTGCGGAGTATTCGTTGAAAAAGCAGTTGGAATATCAAGAAGCAGACAAAGGCGTTGCCATAATAATGGAAGTTAAAACCGGAGCAGTAAGAGCTATTGTCAACTTAAAACGCAATGACCAAGGCGAATATGTGGAAGACTTCTTCAATTATGCCATAGGAGAAGCAATAGAACCCGGGTCGACATTTAAGTTAGCATCCATAATGGCATGTATGGAAGACGGATTTGTAAAACCACAGGACACAATAAACACATTTCACGGCTCGTGGCGTATACACGACCGAGTGATGAAAGATTCGCACACAAATGGCTTTGGCTTGTTGTCGGTGGATATGGCATTTGCAAAGTCGTCGAATATAGCATTTGCGCGAATGATGGAGAAGTACTACGCACATACACCGGAGAAGTTTATAGAGAAAATGTACGACTTCGGATTGTGTGACAATCTGAATATAGACTTGGAAGGCTCAGTCCCGACGGTGATGATAACACCTGACAAAAAGACATGGTCGGGAACATCGTTGCATTGGCTATCGACAGGCTACGGAGTGCAAATCACACCCCTGCAGATGGTGACATTCTACAATGCCGTGGCTAATGGCGGAACAATGATGAAACCGATGTTTGTGGAGTCGATAATGGAAGGAGACAACGTTATCAAAAAAAACAGTCCGGAGGTATTGCGAAACTCCATAGCATCATCGAGTACCATACGTGCGGCGCACGAAATGTTGAAGCTCGTAGTGCAAGAAGGCACAGCCTCAAGAGTAAAAGACGCATCGTGCCAGATAGCAGGCAAGACTGGAACGGCGCAGATAGCAGAAGATAGTCGCGGATATGGTCATGATAGGAACAGTGTTAAGCACTTGGCATCGTTTGCTGGCTTCTTTCCGGCGGACAACCCAATGTACACGTGCATAGTGATGGTTTATAAGCCGACTCGCAACATATATGGAAGCGAAGTATCCGCAATGGTAGTCAAAGACATTGCAAACAGAGTCTACGCAACGGAATATGCACGCGGAAACGTCAACGAAAAGCCAAAGTTGCTTTTGACAAAGATGTATCCATATTCCAAAGGAGGTCGAAAATCGGATATGGAAATAGTATTTGACGAGTTAAACATAAAAAGTAACATAAAACAAATCGAAGATTCGACATGGGTGTCAACATCAGCTCAAAGTGATTGCATTGAGCTTAAAAATCGTACATTTGTAGGCGATATGGTACCCAACGTAATCGGCATGGGAGCCAGTGATGCAGTCAGCCTGTTGGAAAGTATGGGGCTGCGTGTGAGACTGATGGGTTACGGGTCTGTCAGACGACAGTCACTAAGAGCCGGCTCAAACTTCAAAGTGGGACAGACAATAGAAATAGAATTAAGCAATGGGTAGAAAATTAAAAGATATAATCACGTCGATAAAAATAGCAGACGTTGTCGGAAATACAGATGTGTTAATTGACAATATCGCTATAGACAGTCGAAAGTGTGGAGAAGGGACACTCTTCATAGCGCAAAAAGGCGCAAATGTAGATGGGCACTCATTCATCGGACAAGTGATCTTGCAAGGCTGTAGAGCAGTAATATGCGAGGAGATACCAACCTCAGCAAATAGTGATGTCTGTTACATAAAAGTAGACGACACACATAAAGCGTTGGGAAATATAGCATCGGCATTTTATGACGAGCCGTCGAAGAAACTGAAACTTGTCGGCGTTACCGGCACCAATGGAAAGACAACAATTGCCACATTGTTGTATCGTTTGCTTCGGGAAATGGGACATAAAGCAGGACTCTTCTCTACCGTGGCCAATTACATCAACGAAAAACGCATGTCAACGATAAATACAACACCTGACGCCATCACACTACACTCCCTCATGCGTAGAATGGTAGATGAAGGTTGTGAATATTGTTTCATGGAAGTAAGTTCGCATAGCGTCGTGCAAAGCCGTATTTCCGGATTGGACTTCGACGGTGCAGTATTTACGAATTTGACGCATGACCATTTGGATTATCATGGAACATTTGACGAGTACAGAAAAGCAAAACAGATGTTTTTCGATGGACTTAAGCCGGAAGCCTTTGCCTTGACAAATGATGATGATAGAAATGGGAAGATAATGATTCAAAACACCCGTGCAAAAAAAATGTCGTACTCGTTGAGGACAATGACAGACTTCAAAGGAGAAGTTGTTGAAAATGGTTTTGAAGGCATGCTAATGAAATTCAGAGGGCAAGAAGCATTTATGCAGTTTGTCGGAAGATTTAATGCTTCAAATCTCATGGCGGTATATGGAGCAGCAGTCAGCTTGGGCTTTGAAAGTGGAGAAGTCCTTGTAGCATTGAGTGCATTGAGACCTGTCGATGGCCGTTTTGAAGCATTGCGTTCGGAAGACGGTAAAACGGCTATCGTTGACTATGCACATACACCGGACGCTCTGAATAATGTAATATCAACCATCAATGAAATAAGGAAAGACGGACAGCAGTTGCTTACCGTATGTGGTTGCGGAGGAAACAGAGATAAGACAAAACGCCCGCAAATGGCCAAAGAAGCTGTTGCCGGTTCGGATATAGTGATATTGACAAGTGACAATCCTCGAAATGAGGATCCGATGGACATATTGTCAGACATGAAAGCAGGACTTAACGGTGAAGAATCAGCGTTGGTGCTGACAATCCCGGACCGCAGAGAGGCTATATTTACAGCCGTTAAAATGGCAAAAAGCGGAGATATAATACTCGTCGCAGGAAAAGGTCACGAAGACTATCAGGAAATCAATGGAATAAAGCATCATTTTGATGACAGAGAAGAAGTAATGAGAATGTTTAATAAATAAAATCCAAAAAGTATGTTGTATTATCTTTTTCAGTATTTAAAAGAGTTAGGATTGCCCGGAGCCGGAGTATTTCAATATATCTCGTTCAGAGCTGGATTGGCATCGATAGTGTCGTTGGTATTTGCGACGATAATAGGAAAACGCATCATCAACTATTTGAAGAGAAAACAAATAGGAGAGACCATCAGAGAGTTGGGCTTGGAAGGGCAGAGCGAGAAAAAGAACACTCCAACAATGGGAGGCATAATCATTATCGCCTCGATATTATTCCCTGTATTATTGTTCAACAAATTAGACAATGTATACATCATACTTATGATAGTCACAACAATATGGCTTGGTGTGATAGGCTTTTTAGACGACTATATAAAGGTCTTCCGTAAAAACAAAGAAGGACTGGCAGGACGATTTAAAATCGTCGGGCAAGTAGGCCTGGGACTAATTGTGGCATCCACCTTATGGTGTAGCGATGATGTTAAGATAGGTGTAATGCACAACACAGATAACACAACAGAAATTGTGACACAAGAGGCAACTCAGACCGAAGTAACAAGTGTGTCGCCAAATAAATACGAAAAAGCACCAGTGACATCAGTTCCGTTTTTTAAGAACAACAGATTTGACTACCGCGATCTCACCTCGTGGATGGGCGAATATGGCGATGTCGCAGCGTGGCTGTTGTTTACATTGGTTGTGATTTTTATTGTCACGGCAGTCAGCAATGGCTGTAATCTCACGGACGGATTAGATGGCTTGTGTACGGGAACTTCCGCTATCATTGGAACAGCGTTGGGTATATTGGCCTACGTATCCAGCCACGTGGAGTATGCTGAATACCTGAACATTATGTACATACCAAATTCATCGGAACTTGTAGTCTACATCGCAGCATTTATGGGGGCAACAATCGGCTTTTTGTGGTACAACGCCAATCCGGCACAAGTCTTTATGGGAGATACCGGAAGTTTGACTTTGGGCGGAATCATAGCCGTTTTTGCAATATTGATACGAATAGAATTGCTCTTGCCGATATTGTGCGGCATATTTTTGGTGGAAGCAGTTTCTGTCATGTTGCAAGTCACGTATTTCAAAAAGACGAAGAAGAAATATGGAGAAGGGCGTCGCTTGTTCAAAATGGCACCCCTTCACCATCATTATCAGAAATTAGGATACAGAGAAACGAAAATAGTCATACGTTTTTGGATTGTAGGAATCATATTGGCAATACTCACATTGGTAACACTGAAAATACGATAGGGAATGAGAAAATTAGTAGTTTTAGGAGGAGGAGAAAGTGGCGTCGGGACAGCATTGTTAGCATCTCAGCGTGGCATGGACGTCTTCTTGTCGGATAGCGGCACGTTGAAAGAGAATCATAGAGCAGAACTGCAAGAATCTCATATTGCGTTTGAGGAGAACGGTCATACCGAAGAGCTGATTCTCTCGGCTGAAGAGGTAGTCAAAAGTCCGGGTATACCGGAAAAAGCTCCAATAATAAAGGCATTGAGAGCAAAAGGAATAAAGATTGTATCGGAAATAGAGTTTGCTTCAAGATATACCAAAGCAAAGAAGATATGCATAACAGGTTCGAACGGAAAAACGACTACAACTCTTCTGACACATCATCTCTTGCGCGAATCGGGTATCAGAGCTGAATTGGCAGGCAATGTCGGAACTAGCTTAGCACGTCAGATAGCGCGAGGAGACGAACCGGATTGGTATGTCATAGAGTTGAGTAGCTTCCAGCTTGATGGAATGTACGATTTCAAGGCGGACATCGCAATTTTGACGAACATAACACCAGACCACTTGGATAGATACGAATACAAATTTGAAAACTATATCCGTTCAAAGTTCAGAATATTGCAAAACCAAACAGAGGAAGAACTCTTCATATGCAATCCGGACGATCCGACAACAATGGAATGGTTGGAGAAAATCGAAATTGGGGCAGATCTATTCATGGTATCGACGAAAGGAGCGACTCGAGGTGCATACTGTGAAGAAGGCCGTATCTTCGTAAGCGGAACAGAAGACCTTGTAGTGGATACGTCAACAATGACAATAAAAGGACTTCATAATATATATAACGGCATGCAGGCCTGTTTGGCAGCATTTAAAGCAGGAGCCTCGGCGGAAGCCATAAAGCGCAGTGTTGCCACATTTAAGAATGCAGAACATCGATTGGAATCGGTCAGAACCTTTGAAGGCGTGGAGTACATTAACGATTCAAAGGCAACAAACGTCGATTCGGCATGGTATGCATTGGAATGTCAGACAAAACCCATAGTCTGGATAGCCGGTGGCACAGACAAGGGAAACGATTATTCCGTACTATATGACTTTGCACGTGAAAAAGTGAAAGCATTAGTATGTCTGGGATTGGATAATGAGAAGTTGATGAGTAGTTTCAAAGGCATTATACCTATCATATTAGAAACAAAGTCGATAGAAGAGTGCGTCGGGAAATGTCGTGAAATAGCGGAAGAGGGTGATGTCGTGTTGCTTTCTCCCTGTTGTGCAAGTTTTGATCTTTTCAACAGTTATATTCACAGAGGTAATCAGTTTAAAGCCTCGGTAATGATGTTAAAGTAGAGTTGAGATGAAAAACAAGCTGTGGTCATTGGCTCATGGAGATACATGGATTAAAATACTAATTTTAGTTCTATTGTTCGCATCGTGTTTATTTGTATACACATCAACGAGCCCGATGTCATACAAAACATCATATGACACATCAAGCATGCTTTTTTCTCACTTGTTTAAAATAATATTATCAGCAGGAGTATTAATCGTATTTAGCAGATTATCGGTTCGAGTTACTTTCAAATCGGTCGAAGTACTATATATTCTTAGTATTGCCCTTCTGATGGTAGTAAAGTTCTTCGGAACAGAGACGAATGGAGCATCTCGATGGTTGGATTTGGGATTCATGTCTTTTCAACCGTCCGAATTGGCAAAAGTTGTCTTTGTAATGTATTTGGCCAAACAACTGTCGCTTCGTCAGAGGAACTATGTCAAAATAATACTCGCATTCGTCCTGATAGTAGGATTGATATTTGTGGAAAACGGATCGACGGGGTTGCTGTTGCTCATAACAGGTCTATTTATTTGTGTGATAGCAGAAGTCTCTATTCCGTGGAAATATCTTTTGGCGGGAATAGCGGTGCTGTCCGTTCTGGGAGTTGTATTAATACAATTGGACTTATTGCCACGCTTAGATACATGGTACAACCGCTTTGATCGATTTTTTTCCGGCGAAGCTGACATACAATCAGATTACGCAAAAATAGCAGTGGCATCGGGCGGTCTTTGGGGAGAAGGTATAGGAGAAAGTGACATGAAAAACTTCTTGCCACTATCTTTTGCCGATTATATATTTGCCATAATCTTGGAAGAAAAAGGTCTATTCGCATTAATAGTTTCGATAACAGTGTATGGCTTGCTGTTTAAAAGAATAAGAGATTATGCTTTAATGTGCGAAAATAGATATGAAGCATATCTATTGATGGGTTTGAGTTTTATGTATACCCTACAGGCCGTAGTTCACATGTTTGTCAATGTAGGTCTTTTCCCGGTTACAGGTCAAACCTTGCCTATGGTAAGTTGGGGGGGAACATCGGGAATTTTCGTATGCATGGCATATGGTACGATATTATCAATAACACACGATATCAAGCAAGCGAATAAAAACAAAATAGAATAACAAGATAAAAACAAAATAAACCATGCGAGTAATTATAAGTGGAGGCGGAACAGGCGGCCATATTTTCCCCGCGATATCAATTGCAAACGCACTGAAGGCGTCGGACTCAACGATAGAAATACTTTTTGTAGGAGCAAAAGGTAAAATGGAAATGGAAAAGGTGCCCGCAGCAGGATATAAAATAGTAGGTTTGCCGGTGGCAGGATTTCATCGTAAGCTAAATATTAAAAACATACTGCGCAATACGTTATTTCCGTTTAAATTATTGGCAAGTATGACAAAAGCAGGTTCGGTAATCAGAAATTTCAAACCGGATGTTGTTGTAGGAGTTGGAGGCTACGCAAGTGGACCGATATTGCGTCGTGCCGCAAAAAAAGGTATTCCATGTCTGATACAAGAGCAAAATTCATATCCCGGCGTGACAAATAAAATCCTCGCCAAAGATGTTCGTAAGATTTGTGTCGCATATCCGGATATGGACAGGTTTTTCCCTTCGGATAAAATACTCGTTACAGGAAATCCTGTTCGACAATCTCTCCTAACGCATGTGGATAGAGAAGAAGCTGCTTCACATTTTGGCTTAAACCCTAATTTGCCAATCATATTGGTTGTCGGAGGAAGTCTTGGTGCAAGATCAATAAATGAAGGACTAAAAGAAAGTCTTGATGATTTACATGAAGATGTTCAGCTCCTTTGGCAGACAGGAAAATTTTACTACAGTTCGGTAAAAGAAGAATTAGACGCGAAAAAGAAACCAAATGTAGTGGCAATGGACTTTATAAAACGAATGGATTATGCCTACGCCTTGGCAGATATCGTCATCTCAAGAGCCGGAGCCAGCAGCATATCCGAATTGGCATTGTTGGGAAAAGCCTCGATACTCGTCCCATCGCCAAATGTCAGCGAAGACCATCAGACAAAAAATGCTATGGCATTGGTAAATAAAAATGCGGCAATAATGGTGAAAGATTCGGATACAGGTCTTTTATTGGCTGAAAGTCAAGTCGTTTTGTCAAAAAAAGATCAATTGATACAATTAGCCCAAAATATCAAACAATTTGCACGTCCGTCTGCAGCAGACGATATAGCACAAGAAGTGATTAAATTGGCAAAATAAGAGATGAATAATATAGAAAACATATATTTTGTCGGCATCGGAGGCATCGGAATGAGTGCCATAGCTCGCCATTTCAATGCCATAGGCAAACGTGTCGCAGGTTACGACAGAACACCAACAGAACTGACAAACGAAATAATGTCGGAAGGGATTGATATTACATTTGAAGACGATATAAAGACTATCCCGCAAACGTTCAAAGATAAAAGTAAAACCATCGTTGTAATTACACCCGCAATACCGACAGATAATGCTATTCGAAGATTCTTCGAAGATGGCGATTTTGTTGTGACTAAAAGAGCAGAGATGTTGGGCAAATTGACATCCATGTCATCGGCGATATGTATAGCCGGCACTCACGGGAAAACGACAACATCGACGATGGTGGCTCACGTTATGCGAAGTTCGAGTATCGGCTGTTCGGCGTTTTTAGGCGGAGTATCGGCAAATTACAATACGAATTATTGGAGCGATACAACATCTTCGTTCGTAGTGACAGAAGCAGATGAATACGATCGCTCATTCTTGCATCTTCACCCGTATCTGTCGCTCATAACAGCCATGGATGCAGACCATTTGGATATTTACGGAACCCATAAAGAGGTGAAGAAAGCATTTCATCAATTTGCTTCACAGACGGAAATTGGCGGAGCTGTGGTGTACAAGCATGAATTGGAGTTTGATGAAGAGAAAGTAGACGAGGATTGCGAGATTTTTACATATTCTTTGAAGAACAAAGAAGCCGACTTCTATGCATTTGATATAAAATTGCAGGGAGCACATAGTTTCTTCTCCATGCAAACACCATTTGGAGTCATCAAAGGAGTAGAATTAGGCATACCTGGTTATCATAATGTCGAAAATGCTGTGGCAGCTTCGGCGTTGTCATTGATAGCGGGAGTGACGGCAGACGAATTGAAGCATGCTTTAAAGGAATTCAAGGGGAACAGACGTCGGTTTCAATATCGAATAGACGAGCCGGATTTTTGTCTGATAGATGATTATGCACATCACCCGGAGGAAATTCGCTCAATGTTGGTATCTTTGCGTCAGATGTATAAAGAACGTAAAATCACGGTGGTCTTTCAACCTCACTTATACACGCGCACGCGTGATTTTGCAGACGAGTTTGCCGAAGTCTTGTCTCTGGCAGACAGAGTCTTGTTGTTGGATATCTATCCAGCTCGAGAGTTGCCGATTGAAGGTGTGACGAGCGAAATGTTGTTGAGTAAAATATGTAAAGCGAATGCATCTTTGACAAGTAATAAAAAGCTGTTCGAAGACATAATGAAGTGTCCGTTAGATGTGTTGGTTATGATGGGCGCAGGAAATATCGACGCCATGGTAGGGCAGATAGAAAAAGAAATCAGGAATGTAAAAAGTTAATAAAAAGACTTGCGAGAGATATGACCAAAAGGATAAAAATGAAAAAGTATATTGTGAGACTATTGGTGACGATAGTCCTACTGATTTATTATCCTATTGTCATGTCTTTTGTAAACGCAGAACATAGCAAAGTCGAATGTGTCGACGTTGTTGCAAGAGTAATGAATAACACATCGGACATGCTTATTTCAAACAGCGAACTGAAAAAGATGGTTTTGCGAGAATTTACAAACATCAAAGGGACACTGTTGGATTCGCTTCATCTGATGGAAAAGGAAACCGTACTGGAGTCGATGCCTGTGATAGAGAAATGTGAAATGTACACAACGGCAGGGGGAGTTTTGCATGTGGATGTGTGGCAAAGAGAGCCAATTATGCGTGTGTTCAGGCCGAATGGTTCGTCGTATTATATGGACGCAACATTGCATCGAATACCGGCCAATTATGAAATGAGAACCCATGTCGTAATCGTCAACGGAGCTGTCAATATATTACAAGACACAAAAGGCTTGGTAGATATATGCAAGTATATTAGAGAAGATAAATTTTGGAGAGCAACGATAGAACAGATATATGTAAATGACAATTTGGAATTCATGCTTGTGCCCCGAGTTGGCAATCATGTGATTGAATTTGGTTCGTCTGAACAAATGGAAGATAAGTTTAGATTGTTGCATCGACTTTATACCGAGGAGTTTGATATGTTGGAATGGAATCTGTATAAAAAAGTGAGTGTAAAGTTTCAAGGACAGATAATATGTACAAAAAGATAAACACAATGAGCTATATAGTGGCAATAGATATGGGTACAACGCAATTAAAAGCTTCTCTCTTTCGTAAGGAAGAAGACGAATTGCGTTTTGTAGATGTTGCTTTTGATGAGTCAGAATCATTTGAAAAGGGACGAATCAAAGACAAAAGTAAATTGGCTATAGATTTAGACAGATTGCTTAATAGCTTGTTCTTGACTCCAGAGTTGCCTAATGGCATAAAAAGACAAAATGCAGATGTTCGTTATTGTATTGGCGTTAGCGGAATGACGTTTAGAATGAAGACTGAAACTTATGACGGCAATTTAGATGGTCAAGTATTCTCAGAAATAGAGATGTCCGGTTTCATGAAATTAGTGAAGGACAGATATGCCGGGGCGGAGTCAAACAAGAACCTTGTTCGGGTGAAGCCTATTAAATACGAATTCGAGGAAGCAAAAAGCAAAGTGACTCGCATTACTTATTCTGTTCCGTTGGATTGTGCATTGAACAAAATAAAGATTCACTATCTTCTGACGTATGTTGATTCTGATTTCGTAAAAGACATGAAGACCATTTTGGCTTGTGATGATAGCAATATCACATTTTATCCAATAGCAAGCGCAAAAGCAAAATATCTGTGCAAAGAGGCAACGTTGAAACGTACAGACGGCTTTGTTTTGATAGATATAGGTGGTGGTACAACGTCCGTAGCGGCTTTCAAATCAGGAGTATTGTTGGGAGAATATTCCTTCCCATTTGGTGCTGATACCGTGACCTACGATATCATGAGATATGTCAACATTGATAATCGCAGAGCCAAGAATATCAAATTTAATTTACCGCTGATTTTAGAGTATAAAAATTACAAGCTTACCATAGGCGGAAAAGAAATCAAGACGGATGCAGAACGTTTGAAAGAAGTCGTTCAGTTGAGATTGGAGGAGATTATATCGCATGTGTGTGCATTTTGTGCGAAAGTATACGGAACAATCGACGTTCATACGATGTTCGGCGTGACAGGAGGAGGCTCTTTTATCTTTTCGGTAGAAGATGTAGTGAAAGGATTGACAGATGCAGAAGTGAAGTTGTTTCAAGAGTCAGAGAACAAATGTTCCGGAGATATCAGTGGTGCAATTGTTGACTCTTCAGAGATTCAGTATAGCATGAGTGGAACATTCGGTATGGTAAAATTATATAGAGAAGAGTTTGCAGAACAATTTGTGAAGGAGCATATTCCGGATATGTTTGACGAACCGAAGGAGAAGAGTGCCAAGGAAAGCAAAAGTGGCGGAATAGTAAAAGGAATGAAGAGTTTCTTTGACAATATGATAAAACCATCGGAAGATATAGGTGATAATTTTTGATAGTAAATAAAGAATAATGATCGCGATATGGAGTTGGTAGAAGAGAAATCAGAGAGGAAAGGAGAAAGAGCTCCTGAAATGCACAAAATACGAGTTGTCGGAGTCGGAGGAGCCGGAGGAAACGCCGTAAATCGAATGGCGGATATGGGTTTTGACGGTGTTACATTTATTGCGTGCAACACCGACGAATTGGCATTGAAAAATAGTAAAGCTGATATCACTATAACTTTGGGCCCATTGTTGAACCGAGGCTTAGGAGCCGGTAATAATCCTAAAGTCGGGGAGGCCAGTGCAATTGAGTCAGAAGCAGAGATAAGAGAAGTGCTTGCCGGAGCGGAAATTGTTTTTGTTTCGGCCGGAATGGGCGGCGGAACAGGAACAGGAGCATCTCCGATAATAGCCAAAATTGCAAAAGAATTAAATGCTCTCACCGTAGCTGTGGTGACCATTCCGGAAAGTACAGAAGGATTATTACGTCTTAAGTCTGTAGCAGATGGAGTGACAAAATTATATAGTTGTGTAGATGCAATGTTGATAGTCAATTGCGATATGATGATGAACGTCATTGATCCCAATTGGACTATGGAACGAGTGCGAGCCTATGTCGATGGCGTTTTGGTTAGATCTGTACAAGCCGTATCGCAGATTGTATCCAGATATGCTGAAATTCAGCTTGACTTTGCAGATTTGAGAAATGCGATGACGAATAGCGGAATATCGTATATAGGCATCGGCTCCGGCACAGGGCCAAACAGAGCTAAAGACGCGCTGACACAGGCCCTTAACTCTCCGTTGTTGCGAAACCAAGACTTTAGAGGAGCTCGTTATGTATTGGTTAACATGACTTTCGGAGCCAAACACGGTGTTACACTGAGAGAACATGACTTTATTCTTAAATCACTATGTCAATATACAGGTTATAACGTCGTGCTATTGAACAGAGACGATAGCTTAAAACCTAACGATAGCGCCATTATGTGGGGAGAAGGAAAAGACTTGTCAATACCTGATGACAGCGACGAATTTAATGTGACAATTGTCGTTACAGGTTATAGAAAGAATCTGTATGACACAAGGCAAAAAGAAACAAATGCTGGACAAATAATTATTGATGAGAATGACAACGTGTCTATTTGTGATAACATAGTAGAAAACGACGAACCGGCAGAAGAGTTGGATTTCGAAGAACAGTTGAAAGCTTTGTACTTAATAGAACAAGAAGAGGATATGAGTAAAAAGCCAAAACTCGCAGCCACATTTACATATTCTGACCCTGTGATATTGTCGGAAAATGCGATGTTAGACGAAAAGGAATTGTACAATTTTGAAACGACACCGGCTTTTATCAGACGAAAAAAGTCTGCAACAAACTGATAAACAAAAATTTAAAAAAACTATACGATATGAATTTTTTTGATCAGATTACCGAAGATATTAAGGTAGCCATGAAAGCTCGCGAGACAGTCAAACTTGAAGCTCTTCGCGGCATAAAGAAGGAACTCATAGAGGCAAAAACGGCTAAAGGAGCCAATGCAGAATTAGACGAAACAGAAATCTTTAAGATTTTGAAGAAAATGGTAAAGCAACGTCGCGACTCGGCTCAAATATTTGTAGAGCAAGGTCGTGCCGATTTGGCAGAGCCGGAAACACTTCAAGCAGATGTTATCGCTGCATATTTGCCGGAGTCAATGTCGGCTGAACAACTTGAAGAGGCCGTGAAGAATATCATTGCTCAAGTAGGAGCAACATCGATGAAAGATATGGGAAAAGTCATGGGAGTAGCGTCAAAGGAACTATCAGGAAAGGCAGACGGAAAAGATATTTCAGATTGCGTAAAACGTCTTTTAGCATAAAACAGAATATGATAACTGCAGAAATACATACATCGAAAGGAATCATGGTCGCCTCTTTCTATGAAAAAGATGCGCCAAATACAGTTGCAAATTTTGTAAAATTGGCAAAAGAAAAGTTCTATGATGGACTTGCTTTTCACAGAGTAATACCTAACTTTGTCATTCAAGGAGGTTGCCCGTTTTCGCGTGATATGAGCGACCCTCGAGTAGGAACAGGCGGTCCGGGCTATTCTATAAATTGTGAGACAAGTGGTGATAATCAATATCATGACAGAGGAGTTCTTTCAATGGCTCATGCCGGACGAAATACCGGAGGCTCACAATTCTTCATTTGTCATAACAGACAAAACACACAACACCTTGACCGACACCATACCGTATTTGGAAAGTTGACAGATGGTTTTGATGTCTTGGACGCAATACGACAAGGTGATAAGATTGAGAAAATAATCATTAATGAGCAATAAAAATGGAACTAATAGGTAGACTAGTTGAAAAGATGGACGTTATAGTCGTAAGTGACAGATTCCGTCGTCGCGATTTCGTTATTGAAATCATCAATCAACGCAATCCTCAGTACAATGATTTGATATTGTTTCAATTGACTAATGACAACTGCGAAAGAATTGACAATATTCAGATAGGAGAAGAAATTCAAGTTACGTTTGATATCCGTGGACGCAAATGGACGAGCCCGGAAGGACGAGTTTCTTATTTCAACACATTATCGGCATGGCGTGTAGATCGATATCAGATTGCAAACCAACCAATGCAAGGTTATCAGCAGCCAATGCAAAGTTACCAACCACCAATGCAAGGCTACCAACAGCCAATGCAAGGTTATCAGCAACCAATGCAGAGCTATCAGCCACCGATGCAAGGTTATTCGCAGCAGCCCGCAACACCGGCGACAGCTCCTATGTCGGATACAACAACACAGTCATCTCCGGCGCCGGAGGTTGACAATGGTGATGATTTGCCATTCTAACGAGAATTGCTCGGAAAAGTATATAGGCAGAGACATTGTCAGTGATGTCTCTGCTTTTTTTGATATATGCCAATTAATCCCCAACAAAACTTTCGTAATGTGTAATTATATTGGTTACTAATTCGTAATTTTACAGCCATGAAAAGGAGAAAATTGATACGTCAAATATTATTTGTAACCATAATGCTGTGGTCTATTTTTCTTGTCTCTTGTAGTGGAGGTAAAGGCGTGGCAGCAAAGAAAACGTTTGACTTGGGCGAATACGACAGAGCTCAGAAGCTCTTCGATAAGGCGTATAAAACTGAAAAAAATAGATATCACAAAGGCGAATATGCGTTTTATTTGGCAGAATGTTATCGTTTGAAATGTCTTTATAAAAAAGCAGCCTCATCGTATAATAGGGCAATTAGGTACAAATTTGACCGAGATATTGCATATCTGTATATGGGAGATTGTCATAGATGTGCAGGAGACTACGAACAAGCCCGCGAGGCTTATAAGACATATCTTAATCTATCTTCCGGAAGCCTATTGGCTCGAAATGGGCTTAGCTCTTGCGATATGGCGGAGAAACACCATAATGAGATGGTCGAATATGACTATTCAATGACGCCCGATAGCGGTTATGCTGTTGCATTGGCAAAATATTTCAATTCAAAATATTCCGATTATAGTCCGGCATTTGTCGGAGAAGATTATGATGTCGTTTACTTTACATCAATGCGCTTGCCCAAGAAACGCAAAAAAACAAATCGTATTACAGGACAAGGGAATTCCAATATTTATATGAGTAAAATTGATGGCAGTGGAGAGTGGACAGAAGCAGAACCTCTTGAAGAACCATTTGGTCAACAAATTGACGATGGGACACCATCTCTTACACCAGACGGCAAGACGATGTTCTTTACTCGTTGCCCATATGACGACTCGAAAGTCAACGTTGCAGAATGTTACGAAATAAAGCGAAGCGGAGGACGTTGGGGCGAACCTGTAAGAGTTATACCCGGAGGAGACTCCACAATGATGGTTGCCCACCCTGCAATATCTCCTGATGGTAATACCCTCTATTTTGTCAGTGATAGAGAGGGCGGTTTAGGCGGAAAAGATATCTATGTTACAAATCGAAATACCGACAACTCTTGGTCTGAACCGGAAAACTTGGGAGCAATGGTCAATACACAAGGCGATGAATTGTTTCCGTATGTACGTGATAACGGAGAGTTGTATTTTAGCTCCAACGGACACCCAAACTATGGAGGGTTGGATATCTTTAAGGCTGTGAAAAATGAAGGAGATAGGTATGTCGTTACAAATATGGGCTTGCCTATTAATAGCAATTTAGATGATTTCGGCATTCTCTTTGAGGGAAATCGCGAACGTGGCTTCTTTAGCAGCAACAGAGGAAATTCCAAAGGAGTAGATAATATTTATAGTTTTGAACTGCCGGAGGTCGTCTTGTCTCTTGAGACATCTCTTAGAAGTTCTTCGGGACAACCTCTTGAGCGTGTAATGGTCAGATTGATTGGTTCAAATGGTATGAACGAAAAACTTCGTCCGGCAGAGGACGGAACAATATCGTTGTATCTCGACAATGAAGTCGATTACCTTGTCTTGTGTACAGCCAAGGGACATGTCAATAAGAAAATGTCCTTCTCAACAAAGGGAAAGTGCAAGAGCGAAACAATAAAACTTGATGTAGAGTTGGAGCCGATAAAATAACGAAGTCGAAACATGAATAAGAGTTTAGAGTATATTGTCTTAGGTTTTCTTTTATTGGTGGGCGCATGCAAACCGGAATACACATATAATCCGGACTCAGCTTCTCTTATGTTCGCAACGGATACGCTCTCTTTCGATACCATATTTACCGGAGAATCAACACCCACTACACATCTCGCATTGTACAACAAATCAGATGAAGATTTGTTTATTGACCGTATATGGCTTTCCGGAGGAGACAACTCGAGCTACAACGTAAATATCAATGGCACAAACGCCACATCGGTCGAGCAAGTGAGGCTTCCCAAACGCGATAGCCTTTGGATATTCGTTAATATCTGCCCAATAGAAACGGCCGATGTTGAGCCATACGTTGTGGAAGATGTTGTCAATGTTACCTCGGGAAGTCATACCATATCGACACGTCTTATTGCGTATGCGCAGAACGTGAATCGTCTTAACGAATCGCATGTAGGCGGACAAACATGGTCTTCACAACGTCCGTATTTGCTATCGGGGACAAATATCGTCGACTTGGCTCAAACGCTTACCATATCAGAGGGAACAAAGGTTTATTTTGAAGAGGGAGCATCGTTGCAAGTGTATGGAAATATTGTCGTTACAGGTTCAGTGCGGCGACGAGTCATTTTCAAAGGAGTACGTAATGATGAGTTCTACGACGATATTCCCGGACAATGGAGTTCTATCACCTTCATGCCCGGGTCAAAAAATAATTATATAAGCTATTCGGATATAGCATGCGCCAAATATGGCATACAGGCAGATTCGGCATCGTCCGTCGATATTGAAAATGTCGTTATCCGAGATGCTTCCTATGGCGCAATATTGGCTTATGGAGCAGATGTAAGTATCTATAATTCAATACTTTACAATTGCGGGGGAGCTCTTGTTGCAGCCTACGGAGGAAATACCAAACTTGTTCATTGCACGTTGTCAAATTACTATGCATGGGAAGTGCGTCGCAAGCCTGCTCTTTGGGCAGTGTCAGCGGATAATTATCCGCCATTGCAAGGACTTTCGGTGTTGAATTCTATTGTGGTTGGCAATCAGACAGATGAGATTGATATCAGTACTCTGCCTGATGAAGGAGTTCTTTTTTCGCATTCATACTTAAAACTATCAACGGAGGACGAAGACAATCGCTTTAAAGCAGTTAAAATGGGCGCAACACCGGGTTTTGTCAATCGTGATGAAAACGATTACCATCTGACGGACAAGTCCGAATGCATCAATCTTGCTTATCCGTCATATTCAGAAGAAGTTCCTTTCGATTTCGATGGTAAAAGTCGTTTTTCGGACTTTTGTCCGGATATGGGAGCGTTGGAATTCATGCCAAAAACGAACGAACAATGAGATACTTCGGTTTTATACTTGTTTTTTTGTTGATGGAGCCACAGTTGGCAGAAGCTCAACGGCTTAGAGGAAAAACAGATACGTTGACCGTAGTGTCATACAATATCGAGAATTTTTTCAACCCGACAGACGATCCAGAAAAAAATGACGATGATTTCACTCCCGAAGGAGCATATCACTGGACGGAATCGCGATTGAGAATCAAGGCAGGTCGCATAGCACGTGTTATCTCCTCTGTAAATGGTTGGAATATACCGGATATCGTAGGACTTTGTGAAATAGAGGGTCCCGAAGCAGTCGAATTGCTATTGCGTCGAGGTCGTCTGAGACGCTATTATGAAGGCTTGTGCTTCCCGACATCAGACGGACGCGGCATAGCTACGGCAATGTTGTATCGCAAGGATCGAGTTGAAGTCCTTCATTCGCAAGCCATAGTCACATCATCTCCCGAACGACGATTTTTTACGCGAGACATATTATATGCTAAAATCGCCGTCTCTCGAGATACATTTCATATTTTCGTAAATCATTGGCCATCGAAAAGAGGCGGAGGCAATAAATCAGACGCCTTGCGTGATACGGTGGCATTTCAGCTCAAGCAGTTTGTTGATTCGGTTTTAGACGTCTCGTCCAAGGCAAATGTCATCATTATGGGCGATTTCAACGACTCTGAGACATCTGCGTGCCTGACCTCTGTACTCGGGACTTCCAACGACGCATCTTTCTCCGGCGATAACTCGTCAAAGTATCTTTTCAATCTCTCCACTCTTACCTCCGATAAGTCATATAAATACAGAGGAGTTTGGAGAACTATCGACCATATTATAGTTGCGAGGTCGATGTTAGACAGATATACGTGTTCGTTTGCGGTATATGCACCACCTTATCTCTTGTATCCGGAGCAAATGCCGTATGTCGGAGAAAAGCCTTTACGTACATATCTTGGGCAGAAATACAACGATGGTTATAGCGATCATTTGCCCGTTATTGCAAAGTTTGTGCTTAAAGATTCTATCAATGAAAAATAGTAAAACATTATGAAATCGACAGTTAAAGTAGAGATGCTTGACATCTATAATCATATCGACAAACCTACTGCTATTATAGTAGCAAATGGTACACCGGGATTTGAAGGCGTGTTACATGTCTTTCTTACCAACGATAGTCTTTCAACCTGGCTCTCCAATATGCGAGAAAAGTATCCTGACGTTGAGTTTAAGTATGTAGAAGATTCTCTTGGTGTGGCGGTCAATTTTGTTATTTGGAACGACTTTTCCGGTATGAGTCTTCATACGACAATTGAGTCGTCGCTCGATGTCTCAAAACAAGATTTGTCTGTTCTTACCGACATAGTCGATAGTTTCGTTGTGATGTCGCGGTTAAACAAAGGACGTATTTCTATAGCAGAGGCGGCTATGCATCTTAAGAACAAAGAAGTTTACTTTGCAGGCACCATGCCAAATGAAGGAGACAAAATGTCGACTAAGAACGTTGTTCGCGGTGCTACTTTTTTAAAACGCACTTCAAACGGAGAGACATACGAATCGTTGGCAGTATATCTGAGTATCGACAGTGCTCGTGCCTCATGTCCTGACAAGACGCCTATATCGTCGTGTAAACTTTCTGATCTTGCGAAGTTATGGGACGGTCTTTATCCATTGATAATTGAGCCTAAACGTGCATTTTGTGTGGAGTTCTCGCCTATATCTCTTTTGTAGAGTGATTTCGTTCAATTGTTGATAGTATAGACTTCTCCTACATCATTGCGTTTGATGGCAGTGATGGTATATTTGTCGTTGAGGTCATTGAACTCACCGAGAGCTTTGTCTATGGTGTTGTTGTTCTCGCTAATGTGTGAGAGTATTACGAGTTGCAGTTTTTCGGGTTGTGTCTCATCCAACAAGTCATGAGCTTGTCTGTTTGATAGATGTCCTTCGTTGCCGGAAACTCTGTCTTTGAGTTTCTTGGGGTATGGACCATTTTTGAGCATAGTCTCGTCGTAGTTAGATTCCAAAAAGACGGCGTTGCATAGTTTGAAGTGACTTTTCAGTGTGTCTGTCACTTTGCCTATGTCAGTAAATACGCCAATGTTGGTGCCGTTAATGTCTATCCTGAAACTACAAGGCTCCAATACGTCGTGAGGTTTCGTAAGGCAATGAATCTTAAAGTCGTTTACAGTTAAAGATTCTCCGCAAGCTATGATATTAACCATTTCGCTGGGCATGTAGTATGGCTTTGTCATTTTTGCGGTGCCGGCAGTCATGTATATCTTTGCTCTCGGGTGTCGTTTGCAAAAGCCTTTTAGGCCTCTCACGTGGTCTGAATGTTCGTGTGTGACAAATACCGCAATGACTTTTTCTAAGCTTATGCCGCATTTGAAAGCTCGTTGCGAGAGTGACAACATCGGATTTTTTGATTTGCGATTTGTCGGATTGTATGATACTCCGACATCTATAAGTATAGCGTTATCACCATATTCTATGTAGTACGCATTGCCACTACTTCCCGAGGCTAATGCACATATTCGTATTTTCTTGTCCATTTCAATCACAAAGATACAACAAAGAAATGAATTAAGACGATGTTTTAATTCGAGCTTAAAAAACAAAGCAAAATAAGGGACAATAATCTTGTTGAATCGGATACTAAAATTCGGTTCCCTTTATCAATTGTTTTATTTCGTATATGTCGCGGAGTAGTTTTGAGAGATGATAAGTATCGCGGATTGCGTTTTTGTCAGTGTCTGTCATGATGATTTTGTATCGAGTGTTATTACCCGAAGGCGATGTGCCACAGAATGTGACCTCGATGCGTTCTCGAGTGTTGTTGGCAATAAAGCTTGCAACGCCATTGTCAGAACCGTGTTTGTATTTGACTATTTCCCATGTTCTGCCGTTGAGGTTGAAATTGTGTCGGTAAGCTCCTGAAGCGATGGTATCTGTTATGATGAGGTTTTCTCCTATTTTGACTTGTACGCCGTTGTGGTATATGCGTCCTTCACCTGTGTAGTTAGATGACATGTAAAAAACGCCGTTGATGTCGGTATAACTGCGTATGTGACTTCTTTCGGAAGCACTATATGCAGATTGTCTTTTGTGGGCGAACACGGGAGGGTCAGCATGTTTGTCTTCGATATAGAAATTGTCGAGGACTTGCGACATCTCGTCTTCTTTCTCGGTGAGCAGAGAGTCAAGGTATCGTTTGTTGTATTCGCGTTCGGTCTTTTGGACTATTTTAAGCATATCGGTTGCTTCGATGGTTGTATTTTCTACATCATAATAGGTGTGTATTATGCTGTCCAAAAGTAATTTGGATTCTGCGTAGTCGCGTGCCATGTAGGCTTCGATGGCTTTATCAAAAGTCAACTGCGCCAGATCTTCTTTTGATGGTGCACAAGCCGTGCAGAGAGCCAAAGCTGTTAGCGTTATTTTTATCTTCATTTTCATTTGTCTAACTCTAACTGTTTAGTTGATAGTAATCCGCATGCGGCATCGATGTCACTGCCTCGAGAGTTGCGCACTGTGGCGGTGAATCCCTTGGCGTTGAGACTATCTCGGAACGACTCTAAATGTTTGAGATATAGAGTTCTGTTTGTTGTGTTGTTGCCTTCGGCGGAAGTAGTATTGAGTGGAATGATGTTGATGTGACATCTCATGCCGTTAAGTAACGTTGTCAAGGCTTTAATATGTTCGTTACTATCGTTTTGTCCTTCTATAAGAGTGTATTCAAAGGTGAGTTTGCGTTGCCCGCTCCAGTCGTATTGTCGGAGTTTGGCTATGGTCTGAGTTATAGGCCATTTTTTTTCTGTGGGCATTATTGCTTCGCGCTGAGGAGATATGGCGTTGTGTAGACTTATGGCTAAGTGAGCTTGACACTTTTGTAAGAACTCTTCTGTTTGTGGTTGAACGCCTATGGTAGAGACTGTGATGCGTCGCGGACTCCATGCGTATCCCCAATCTGATGTGAGTATCTCTATGCTTTTCAGTACTTCGGACAGGTTATCCATAGGCTCTCCCATTCCCATATAGACGATGTTTGTAAGATGCTTGCTTTCGGGTATTGAGGCCATTTGTCCGAGTATTTCGCCTGCTGTCAGGTTTGCTTTGAACCCCATGCGTCCCGTCATGCAGAAGGCACATCCCATCTTGCAACCTACTTGACATGAGACGCAGAGTGTTGCTCGTTCGCCATCGGGGATATATGCTGTTTCGATATATCCTCCTTGTGCTTGGAAGAGGTATTTCTTTGTTCCGTCTGTTGATTCTGCTACGCGCACATAACGGGAGCGTCCTACTTCGTAGTGTTGTGACAGACGTTCGCGAGAGGCTTTCGACAAGTTTGTCATGTCGGCAATGTTATTAACCTCTTTTTTGTAAAGCCAGTCACAAATTTGTTTGGCTGCGAACTTGGGCATTCCCATTTCTGTCGTCAGTGCTTGTATTTCGCACAATGTCAAACCGAAGAGGCGTTGTTTGTTCATAGCAATTCGATGCCTTGAGAAGTTATATTTATAACGCCCTCTTTGTAAAGGGTTCCGATAGTCATTTTGAAGGCTTTTTTCGAGCAACCGAAGATGACTTTTATAGTCTCGGGTTCGGTTTTGTCTCCTACGGGCATAGAGCCTCCGTGCTCACGCAGGCGACGTATTATCACTTCGCGAAGTGAGTCGACCTTGTTATAGCCGAGAGCTCTAAGCGAGAGGTCTATTTTGTCGTCGTCACGAACCTTAGCGATGTAAGCCTTTGTCTTTTCTCCGATGGAGAGACGTCGATGCACTTCGCTGTTGTAAATAATGCCGGTATGAGTATTGTTTATGATGGCTTTGTAGCCGAGAGGAGTCTGTTCACAGATGAGGATATTGACTTCTTCTCCTTGTTCGTACTTTGGAGCGAGATTGTCGAGGTATTTGTTGTATTTCTCGGTGGCGGCAATGCGTCCGCTGTTGGAGTCAAGGAAGATGTAGACGATGTACGATTCATCGACATTCATGCGTGAGCGTTGTTCGCGATATGGAACGAGTAGGTCTTTTAACAGACCCCAATCAAGGAATGCACCATGTTGAGTGACTGTCTTGACCTTTAGGAAAGCGAATTCGCCTACGACAGCAAATGGCTTTTCTGTTGTCGCTATCAGACGATCTTCAGAGTCGCGATAGATGAAAGCGTCGATGTTGTTCCCAACCTCGACATTGTCGGGAAGATATTTTTTCGGCATGAGGATGTCGCCCATGTCGCCACCATCGAGATATGCGCCGAAATCAACCATTCTGGCAACACGCAGAGAGTTGTATTTGCCAACCGATATGCTACTTTTTTTCTCCATAAAGCGCAAAGATACCATTTTTCTGCGTAACTTTACCCCATGAATAGCAATATTTTAACAGATTTAGTATCTACTCCTATGCCTTATGGAAAATATAGGGGGTGTTTGATATGCGATTTGCCGGAGCCATATTTGGTTTGGTTGCAGTCCAAGGGGTTCCCAAAGGGGAAGTTGGGGAATTTGTTGTCAACGATGTACGAAATACGTTTGAATGGGTTGGAATATTTGCTTAAGCCATTGCGTAATAATTAAATAGAGACAAAGATGAATGAGTTGTTGTTAGGTATAAAATATACGTTTTCGTCGTTTGGATATATACATCGGCATAGGTTGGGTTATGTCTATTTGATATCGCTGTGCTTAATCGTTTTGTACACGATTGCAAATATGAAGATTTCTGGTTATGTGTCGGACTACATAGAAATGTTGGTAGACGCATGGTTGAACTCCATGTCGTTGCCAGATTGGCTAAATGGAACTATTAGCACAACAGCAATGGTGATAACTTCGGTGATATGTTTTATTGCTATTGCCACGTTGGGAGGTTCTATAATTATGATATTGTTGTCGCCTCTTTTTTCACATATTGCGGAGAAAGTCACATCGAATATTACGGGGAATACATATCCTTTTAAGATAAAGGTCTTTCTTTACCAGATATGGCGAGGAATAAGGATATCGCTTCGCAATATAGTCTTGCAATATGCCATAATAATCGTGTTGTTTATTTTTAGCTTTGTTCCTGCTTTGGGCTGGTTTTGCAATATCGCAATCTTTTTTGTCAATGCCTTCTTTTATGGCTTTACATTGATGGATTATGCATTCGAGGTAAAGATGATGACTATAAAACGGAGTGCAGAATTTGCCAATACCAACAAGTTGTTGCTTATTGGTTTGGGATTGTCATTTTCAATGTGTATGTTTTTGCCTATTGTTGGAATGTACTTGGCGGCATTTATTGTTCCGGCAACAGTTGTAGCAGGTGTCAGACTATTGAATGAGCGAAATACGGAAATTGAGCAAAACTGAACGTTTGTCGGTTAGAGACAAATTAAATAACGTATAACTCTAAATATTGATTCCTATTTATTAACTTTGCGCAATTGATTTAGGACATCAGATGAATATGATGAAAAAAATAGCAATGTTGATGTTGGTGCTGGTGGGTGTTGTGTCGTGTGACAATGTTTCTGAAGAAAAGAAAATTGTCTCGGTTGGAGACAGCTACCTTACAGAGTCTCGACTCATGGCAGCTTTGCCTTCAAACGTGTCAGTGGCAGATAGTCAGATTATAGCAGAGGAATTTGTGAAACGTTGGGTGCAGCAGCAAGTTTTGTTGCAAAAGGCGCAGTTGAACCTTACGAGCGACGATCAAGACATAGAGTTGGCTGTGGAGGAGTATCGAACATCGCTGATAGTGGAACGTTATCAGCAGAAAGTTGTAGCAAGTCTCTTTAATCCTATTATTGCCGATACAGCGATGGAGGCATATTATGAAGAGATGAAGCATAATTTTAAGCTTCATGACAATATCATTAAAGGAGTGTTTGCCGTTGTACCGAATGGTGTGCGAGATATAAAGAAAATTAAAAAGATACTGACCTCTGATAAAGTGGAGAATATTGTTGAGTTGGAGAAATATTTGTACACATCATCGAGTAAGTATGAAATTTCGCTCGATAAGTGGATGCCGATGTCGTATGTGCGTTCGTATATGCCTAATGATATGTTGAAAAACGAAGTGGCGATGCTGAAATCCAAAAAGTTGATAGAGACAACCGATGGTGAAAATACATATTTGCTCAGAGTGTTGAACTACATGGAAGTAGATGATGTGTCGCCGTTGGATTTTGTGAAAGAACAGATATATACGATATTGCTCAACAAAGAGAAGATAAAGTTCATAAAGAAGATGAAAAACGACTTGTTGAACGAGGCTCATAAAAACAATAGCATAAAATATTACAACGAAACAAATAGATGATGAGAAAGACTGTTTTTGCGAAGATATACATAATGATGACACTCGTTGTATCGGCCACAACGATGCATGCACAGAAAGTACTTATCGATGAAGTTATTGCAACGGTGGGCGATGATGCAATATTGCGTTCAGACGTAGAGTATCAGTACGAGCAGGCACTTATAGATGGAACGACTTTCAATGGAGACATGAAATGTCATATTTTTGAGCAACTGCTTATACAGAAACTGATGATAAATCAGGCAAAGATAGACAGTGTGGTGGTTGATGAGAATGAAGTCGTAAATCAGGTCGATAGTCGTATTAACTACTTCATGCAACAAGTTGGAGGTCAAGAGAAATTGGAGGAGTACTTCAATAAACCGTTGGCACAGATAAAACGAGACCAAATGGAAGTTGTGCGTACGCAGATGATAACTCAGCGTATGCAAGGCGAAATAACAAAAGATATAAAGATAACTCCTTCTGAAATACGAGATTACTATAATCGTATGTCGGAAGACAGTATACCATTTATTCCAGCACAATACGAGATAATGCAGATAGTGTTGTATCCGGCAGTGGAGCAAGAGGAGATAGATCGTATAAAGGGCCGTTTGAGAGAGTTTCAAAAGCAAGTTGCCGAAGGTCGAGATTTTGCGACACTTGCCGTTCTCTATTCTGATGACCCTGGTTCGGCAACACGTGGAGGAGATTTGGGTTGGTATACCAAATCAGGTTTTGTGCCTGAATTCTCGGCTGTGGCATTCAACCTACAAGAAAAGGGTAAAGTCTCTAAGATTGTGGAGACAGAGTTTGGTTATCATATCATTCAACTCATAGACAGGAAGGGAGAACGTATCAATTGCCGTCACATTCTCCTAAAGCCAAAGTTGAGTGCCGAGAATAAAAAGAAAGCATCGGCGTTTCTTGATACAGTGTCGGTAATGATAAATCAAGATAAGATATCATTTGAACAAGCTGCTATAAGATTCTCCATGGACAAGGATTCTCGTTCGAATGGCGGTCTTATGGTAAACCCAAACACCGGTTCGTCGAAGTTTCAGATAAACGAATTGCCGGCCGAGGTGGCAAAAGCAATACAAGGATTGAAAGAGGGTGAATATTCAAAGCCATTCATGATGATAGATGAACAGAAGGGAAAGGAAACATATAGAATGGTTATGTTGAAAAGGCGTTATGAGCCTCATAAAGCAAGTATGCGAGAAGACTATTCGATGCTCCAAACTATGATGGAAGACAGGAAACGCAAGGACGTTGTTGATGAATGGATAACAAAACGCATACAAGAGTTGTATGTCAATATATCACCGGAGTGGCAAAATTGTGAGTTCCAATATGAAGGTTGGGTTCATTAAACAGAAGTGATGAGCAAGCGAATACTATCGACGTTTATATTGACAATTTCACTGATTTTGCTGTCGATATCCCCTATTGTTGCACAAAATCAGCGAGTGATGGTCAAGATAGACAGAGCCGACTACTTGCGTCATGATGACAAGATAGGAAAAAATACACAGTCGTTGAATGGAAATGTTGTATTGTCACATCATAATACTGTCCTCCATTGTGATAGTGCGTATATGTACAACGATTCCAATGTCGTAGTGGCATACGGGAATATACATGTCATACAAAACGACTCTATACATCTGTATGGCGATAGACTTACCTACTACGGAGACAGACAATTTGCCAAGATAAGGGAAAATGTAAGGGCCAACAAAGGCGAGACATGGCTTTATACAGAGTTTTTGGATTTTGACCAAGTTGAAAACATAGCATTCTTTTACGATGGAGGAAAAGTCGTAAATGGTTCAAATACATTGACGTCGCAGAGAGGATTGTACTACCCTAATACCAACGACGTATATTTCAAAGATGACGTAATCGGCATATCGCGTCAAGCAACAATGTATAGCGACACAATGCGATTTAACACGCAGACAGAGGTGTCTACCATATTAGGACCGACAACAATAATCAATCAAGACTCGTCAATCATCAATAGCGAAAACGGATGGTATGATACGAAAAAAGACGTCGCAAAGCTCTTGCTTAACAACAAGATAACGACAAAGAACTACACGCTAACGGGAGAGACAATCCTTTATGAAAAATACAAAGGAGTTGGAACAGTGTGGAATAATATGGTCTTGACCGACACGGTGGACAATATGTCGTTGTGTGGAGATTATGGATTTTATAACGAATTGACAGATGAAGCATTAGCTACACGTCGGGCAACAGGAATACAAGTATACAATGGAGATACATTGCATATTCACGCCGACACATTGCGAGTAGAGCCCCTTCCGGCAGATACAAGTCGATTGATAAAAGCGTATTATCAGGTGAAATTCTATCGTCATGACATTCAAGGACGTTGTGATTCGCTCGTCTTTGATTTCAGAGACTCTATAGCCACGATGTACAATTCGCCAATAGTCTGGGCTATGGGAAATCAGCTCTCGGGAAATGTAATAAAGCTCTATTCTCGAAATCAAGTGCTTTATAAAACCGAACTCATAGATGCAGCCTTTGCTATATCACCGGAACAAGTTCCTGCCGCAAAAGGAGACTCGTTGATGACTATCGGATACAATCAAATTAAAGGAAAACTTATGACGGGACATATCCGTAACAACGACCTGTACAAAATTGATGTTGACGGAAACGGTCAGACGATATATTATCCTAAAGATGATCAGACTCTCATTGGTATCAACCGAGCAGAAAGCAGCGATATGACAATATGGCTCAAAGAACGTAAGATAACAAACATTACAATGCGAGTTTCTCCATCGGGAAACATGAACCCGCCACTTTTACTTGGAGAAGAAGACAGGAAACTCTCAGGATTTAGGTGGCTCGACGATTATCGTCCTAAACGATGGGAAGATATATACAAACAGTTGGATATCCCGGAAGAACTCAATGTGCAAGAAGAAGTCTATGAGGGATATACTTTCGACGAATTGGGAGAATAGCCCGCAACAATGAATATAGAAAACAATAATTTTAATATATAACATGGAATTACAGACGCTTACAGCAATTTCGCCTATCGATGGCCGTTACAGAAACAAAGTTGATGAACTTGGAAATTACTTCTCGGAGTACGCACTAATAAAGTATCGTGTTCGTGTGGAAATAGAGTATTTCATAGCACTGTGCGAAGTGCCTCTGCCACAACTCTCTCAGGTTGACAAGAAAATATATACAGACCTACGCGCTATATATCAGAACCTTGATTATGCAGCAGCTCAGCGCATAAAAGACATTGAATCTGTTACCAACCATGACGTGAAGGCTGTAGAGTATTTTATTAAAGAGGAATTTGACAAACTTGGACTTCAACAGTATAAGGAATTTATCCATTTTGGACTGACATCGCAGGACATCAACAATACCTCTATTCCATTGAGCATGAAGGAAGCTATCAATGACGTGTATGTGCCTGAAATGGTAGCCCTTATAGCAGAGTTGGAACGTTTGGCTACAGAGTGGAAAGACATCTCGATGTTAGCAAAAACTCATGGACAACCGGCTTCTCCAACACGTTTGGGAAAGGAGATTATGGTGTTTGTGAGTCGTCTTAAGGTGCAGATGCAACAACTTACATCACTCAATTTGCCAGCTAAATTCGGTGGTGCAACAGGAAATTTCAATGCCCACAACGTTGCATATCCAACCATAGATTGGACAGCATTCGGAAATAAGTTCGTCGCAGAATCTCTTGGTCTTGAGCGTGAACAATTTACAACACAAATATCAAATTACGATAATTTGTCGGCTGTCTTTGATGCTCTTAAACGTGTCAATGTTATCATGATAGACCTTTGTCGAGATTTCTGGATGTACATCATGATGGAGTACTTCAAGCAGAAGATTAAGAAAGGAGAAGTGGGTTCAAGTGCCATGCCTCATAAGGTCAACCCTATTGATTATGAAAACGCAGAGGGAAACCTTGGTATTTCAAATGCAATCCTTGAGCATCTTTCTGCTAAACTTCCGGTATCGCGTTTGCAGCGAGACCTTACGGATTCTACGGTATTGCGTAATGTGGGTGTCCCTGTGGCTCATACTATTATCTCGGTGAAGTCGATAATGAAGGGTTTGTCGAAGTTGCTTCTTAATGAGGAAGCTATAGCCCGTGACTTGGAGAATAATTGGGCTGTCGTAGCAGAGGGTATTCAGACGATACTTCGTCGTGAAGCATATCCAAATCCTTACGAGGCACTGAAAGAACTTACTCGTACAAATACGAAGATGAATGCGGAAACAATAGCCGCGTTCATTGAGACATTGAACGTGTCGGAGGACGTCAAGGCAGAACTTAGAGCTATAACGCCAAGCAGTTACACTGGTATTTATAAGGCGTAAGGAACGAAATGGAACAGATGGCTTGAGACATAAAGAGCCATTTGCCCATTTTTGAATGATATAGAAAGCGTAAAAATAACTGGCAAACACAACCAAATGAAGTATTTTTTTCAAGTAATAGGTAGGTATATCAATCCGTATTGGAGCAAAGTCGGACTTAGCTTCATGTTTAATATCTTGTCGGCAGTTTTTTCCGTGATGTCAATGGCATTGATGATACCGGTGCTTGAAATCATATTTGAGCAAAGCACAGAAGTCCATACGTTACAGCCATGGGCGATGGACACCAAAGTGGTGATTAATAACTTCTATTACTATGTGACAGTGATAAAAGGTATGTATGGAGCCGGTGCTTCGCTACTCTTTGCCGGTTTGTTTATGATTGTCGGAACAATCTTCAAGTGCGGTTCGGCATATATGGCATCGTATACAAGTATCAGTCTGCGTAATAATATCGTGCGTGACATTCGCAAACAGATTTTTGCAAAGATAGTGTCGTTGCCTATTGGCTTTTTTAGCAACGAACGCAAAGGCGATATTTTGCAACGTGCTACGGGAGATGTATCGGAGGTAGAAGGTTCAGTGATGTCTTCAATAGATATGTTTCTCAAAAATCCGGTACTCATTATCGTTTATCTTGTATCGATGGTGGTGATGAGTCCGCAACTTACTTTGTTCGCTTTAGTCTTGTTGCCCATTGCCGGTACGATAATAGGACGAATAGGAAAAAGCCTGAAACGTCAGAGTCGTGAGGGCCAGGATAAAATGGGAGAATTGCTCGGTACGTTGGAAGAGACACTATCCGGACTACGAGTTGTCAAAGCCTTCAATGCCGAGAAGAGAATAAACAACCATTACGCCACACAAGCACAGCAATACTGCAACATAGCAAAAAGACTTTCACGTCGTAGGGATTTGGCACATCCTGTGAGCGAAGTACTTGGCACGATAGTGATGATAATCGTCGTATGGTTCGGAGGATCGCTTATACTTAGTGGCAGTGGATCGTTGTCGGTGGCGGGATTTTTGGCATATCTCGGCATCTTCTATCAGATAATCAACCCGGCAAAAGCATTCTCTACAGCTCTGTACTCTATCCAAAAAGGCATGGCGGCAATGGAACGCATTGATAAGATTTTGTTGGCTGATGATAAAATATTCGAAAATGCAGATGGAGAAGAGATTAAAAGCCTTAAAAGTGGCATAGAATATAAGAACGTAACGTTCTCCTACAATGGCGAAATCAATGTTCTTAAAGACGTTTCATTGAGCGTGCCAAAGGGGAAAATGGTTGCTCTTGTTGGACAGAGCGGTTCAGGTAAATCGACATTTGTGGATTTGTTGCCTCGCTTCTGGGATATAAAAGAAGGAAGCATTCAGATAGATGGAAAAGACATAAAAGAATACAGACTTCACGACTTGCGCGGACTTATGGGCAATGTCAATCAGGAGGCACTCTTATTTAACGATACCATTTTTAACAACATCGCCTTTGGTGTAGAGTCGGCCACTCAGGAAGAGGTGGAACAGGCAGCAAAAGTTGCCAATGCCCATGATTTCATTATGGCTTCGGAAAATGGCTATATGACAATCATAGGAGACCGAGGCGGAAAACTTTCCGGAGGGCAACGTCAGAGACTAAGTATAGCAAGAGCAGTATTGCGCAATCCTGATATACTTATACTTGACGAGGCAACGTCAGCACTTGATACCGAGAGTGAACGTCTTGTGCAGGATGCTCTCGAGCGACTCATGGCAAATCGTACATCGCTCGTCATTGCACACCGTTTGAGTACCATAAAGAATGCGGACTTGATTTGCGTCTTCCATGAAGGTCGAATCGTGGAAACGGGCACACATGAAGAGTTGATAGCCAAAGATGGATATTACAAGAAGTTGAATGATATGCAACAATTATAATCGAAAGTTCATCCAATTTACATGCTTCTAAAACAGATTATTGTTTGTAAAAAAGAGTTGTCAAAACAAAAAATGTTATTAACTTTGCCGGGAACTAAAAGAAACTTAATATGAAACGTTTATATGCATTGATTATTTCGTTTTTCCTTTTGGGAAACGTGATGGGGCAAACAGATGAGTTCTCGGAGGTTTTCAAAAAGATGATTGAGTGCTCGGGAATGTCGACGCAGCTTGATAATGCCATTAATCAAATAGCACCGATGATGGCACAAACAGATCCAAATTCCAATGTGTCGGAAGAAGATTTCAAAGCGGTTATGGAAGTGCTTGTCGAGTGGATAAACGATGATTTGTTGCCGGTTATGGAGACTCTCTATAGAAGACATTTCACTGTGGAAGAGATGAAGCAAGTGATTGTCTTTTATGAATCGGAGATAGGACGTAAATTTGTAGCAAAGCAAGCCACATTGGCGGTGGATATGATGTACCTGATGCAGGATAATAAACTTCAGGAATCGTTAGAAAAACGTTTACAAAATCATTTGGGAGTAAACTTGGAGCAACAATAAACTTCGTGTAACCTTTTTATGGTAGTTTGAGTACATAGAAAGGTGAGTATATAGATAAACAACTAAACAAATACAGAGATGAATACCATGATTCCAGGGTCGGACAGAACACCGACAATTTCGTTCAGCGATGGCGTATTCTCAATAACCGGACGGTCGTATATGGAGAATTCGGCGGAGTTTTATGCTCCGATAAAAAAACTGCTCGAAAATCACCAAGGGATGTTGCATGTTGAAATCGGATTGGATTTCTTCAACACGAGTAGCTCTAAATGTTTGATGGATTTACTTTTTATTGTAGATAAGAAATACGTTGCAGGTAATGACTGTAAGATAAAATGGTCGTACAAAATTGATGATGAGGATATGCGCGATGCTGCGGAAGAATTCCGTGATTTGTTAAAGCATGTCCCTATGGAGTTTGAAGAGATTGACGATTAGACCTTTTATGATAGTATTGGCAGAAAAGACCGACCGAAGCCCGAGGATAACTTATCACGCTAATAGATTAGAGATATTAGGGCGTTCGTACATGAATAACTCTGTTGATTTCTATAAAGACATCATTGCAAAGTTAGAGGCATTGGTAAGTAAGAGCATTGATGTCCGTATAGCACTTGACTACTTTAATACAAGTAGTTCGAAATGTCTATTGGAACTATTTAAAATGTTGGAAACCAAAAGTACATTCGGAACAAAGGTGAATATCAGGTGGGAATATTCGCCAAAGTATTATGACATGCTTGAGGCAGGAGAGGATTATCGTGATATCCTTGAGGGAGTAAACTTCGAAATAGTAGAGATATCGGAATATAACGTGTAGCTTCAAGCTGAACTATAGGTTCAAGAATTGTTTCGATTAGGCTGTGGCAACTCTATGAGATACAGAATTCGGTGAAACAGAAGTTTTTTGAAATTCTATATAATGCAAGATAGATTTATTTGATAGCGATAGCAAGAATCTTATGAGACACAAAAGGATATAAATCTTTGGCTTGCGAGATAAAAAGTGTTAGCTTTGTTGCGGTTTGTAAAGCCGGAATGTTCAAAGGAACAAAAGTCAAAATATTGATTACCGAATGAGAAATAAGCTATTATTTATAGAGACATACGGTTGCCAAATGAATGTGGCCGACAGTGAGGTCATTGCAGCGGTGATGAAGACAGCCGGATATGACGTCACAGAAGATATAACAAAAGCAGATGCAATATTTATCAACACTTGTTCTATTCGTGATAATGCGGAGCAACGAGTTAGCGGACGTTTGAAAAACGACATTTGTGCACAAAAGCGAGATAGAAAGGTCGTTATCGGAGTCGTGGGCTGTATGGCAGAGAGAGCAAAGGAGATGCTCTTTGAAGCTGGTGCAGATATTGTGGCAGGACCGGACGCATATCTCGATTTGCCAAGTTTGGTAGCTCAAGCAGAGATGGGTCATAAGGCAATAAATGTTGAATTGTCAACGACAGAAACGTATTCCGGAGTTATACCTTATAGATTAGGACATAATACTGTGAGTGGCTTTGTGAGTATTATGCGAGGGTGCAACAACTTTTGTTCGTATTGCATAGTGCCATATACAAGAGGAAGAGAGCGAAGTCGAGATGTAGAAAGCATCTTGAGAGAGATAAGAGATTTGCAACAAAGAGGATATAAGGAAGTGACGTTGTTGGGACAGAATGTCAACTCGTATAGCTATGAGAAAGAAGGTCAGGTTTTGACTTTTGCACAGCTTTTGGGGAGAGTAGCAGAGTCATTCCCGACCATGCGAGTGCGTTTTACAACATCGCACCCGAAAGATATGAATGACGAAACGTTGAAAACGATAGCACAATATGATAATATCTGCAACCATATACATCTGCCATTGCAGTCTGGCAGCAGTCGTATATTAGAGCTGATGAATCGTAAATATACGCGCGAATGGTACATGGAACGTATAGAAGCCATAAGGAGAATAATCCCCGATTGTGGTATCTCGACCGATGTGTTTTGTGGGTTTCATTCGGAGACGGAAGACGATCACAAAGAGACGCTTTCTCTTATGGAATGGGCGGCTTTCGATTCGGCATTTATGTTTCAATATTCGGAACGACCGGGAACTTTTGCACAACGACATTTGCCCGACAATGTTAAGCCGGAGGTGAAGGGAGAAAGATTAAAGGAGATCATAGACTTGCAAAACAGACTTTCAGCAGAGAGTAATACCCGTGATATCGGGAAAGAATTCGAAGTGTTGATAGAGTGCTATTCAAAGAAATCAAAGGCAGATCTAATGGGTAGAACGCCTCAGAATAAAGCCGTTGTTTTTCCCGCAGGAAGACATAAGATAGGCGATTTTGTACGTGTAGAGATAATTTCGGCAACGCAAGCGACTCTCATTGGAAGAGAGGTTGTTGCGTTAGCGGAAGATGAGGTATAAGAAAAAGTGCGTATATTTGCGACGGAATAATATGGACATGGAACAAACTCACGATTTTGAACAGATACGACCTTTCACCGATGAGGAGGTCGCACCGGCGATAGAGCAGCTCTGTAGTCAGCCTTATTTCGTCGGAATATTGGGTTATATATTCCCTGGAATGTCGGTTTCTGATGTTTTGGTACAGCTCAGAACGATCAAAACGATAGATGAATTCCAACAGAAGTTTATCCTTCCGTTTCTTGGGAACTTGATGAAGAATACAACGGAAGGCGTATCTGCAGATGGAGTAGACAAGCTTAACAAAAAGGGGGGATATCTTTTTGTGTCAAATCATCGTGATATTATTCTTGACTCAGCGCTTATAAACATAAAGCTTCATGAGAAAGGATTCGAAACAACAGAAATAGGCATCGGAGACAATTTGCTTATTTATGATTGGATAACAGATCTTGTAAAGCTCAACAAGTCTTTTGTCGTAAAGCGAAATTTGCCTGTGCGTCAGATGATGGAAGCTTCGGAAACACTTTCGGCATTTATACGACAATCTATTGTCAACGGTCGACAAAACATCTGGATTGCACAGCGAGAAGGCCGTTCTAAAGATGGAAACGACCAAACGCAAAATAGCGTCTTGAAGATGTTTAATCTTAGCGGAACAGGTGATATGGTGGAGAACTTCAAAGAGTTGAATATCGTTCCGGTGAGTATTTCGTATGAATTAGACCCTTGCGATTATCTGAAGGCGTATCAGAGTCAGTTGAAGAGAGACGATGTCAACTACCAGAAGAGTCAGCGAGAAGATCTTGTGCATATGAATACCGGTCTAAATGGTCGCAAGGGTAGAGTGCATTTGTCGTTCGGTACACCTATAACGACGGAACTCAATGAGTTGCGTAATTTGAACAGAAATGCATTTATAACGGCTGTTGCAGAGAAGATTGATATGCAAATACACAAGAATTATAAATTGTGGCCTGCTAATTACGTGGCTTACGATATTATGATGGGGACATCAGATTTTGCAAGTGAATATACCGAAAAAGAGAAAGCCGATTTTGTCGAGTATATCAACGAGCATATATCTCGATTAGATAATCCTGATGAACAATACATATTCGACTATATAATAAAGATGTATGCCAATCCTGTTGTGAATAAGTTAAAAGCACATGAGGCATAGATTATGAAAAGAGTACTGCTACTGCTATTTAGTATTGTCTCATTGTCGGTAACAGCACAGAAACTGATATCTGGCAGAGTGTTCGAACAATCAGGGCCGATACAAGGTGCGACGGTGGTGGTAGAAGGCTCTACGTTTGGCACGGTAACAGACATTAACGGTTATTTTTCATTAGAATGTGGAGGAGAATTGCCCGTTACTTTGGAGGTGCGATTTCTCGGCTATGAGGATTTGCGTGTGGAGATCGACGAATTCTCGTTGTTGGAGTTGGAGATGAAACCTCAAAATCAAGAGATAGAAGACATAGATGTGGTGGCTCAAAAGAGAGCTTCCGGATTTGAGAGCATCGATGCTAAAACGGCACTTGAATTTGCGAGTGTCTCGGGCGGTATAGAGTCAGTGGTGAAGTCGCAGATGGGCGTTAGCTCTAATAGCGAACTTAGCACGCAATACAGAGTTCGAGGTGGAAACTTCGACGAGAATATGGTTTATGTTAATGGCGTAGAAATATATCGTCCTTTTCTTATAAGAGCTGGAGAACAGGAGGGCTTGAGTTTTGTGAATCCCGATATGATAAATTCTTTGGAATTCTCTTCAGGAGGTTTTGATGTGTCGTATGGAGACAAAATGTCGTCGGTGCTCGATGTCGTATATAAAAGACCGATAAAATGGGCAGGTAGTGCCAGACTGAGTCTATTGGGAGCATCGGTACATATAGAGGGAACAGCTGCAAATGGTCAGTTGTCACACATCACCGGACTGCGTTATAAGACAAACAAATATATGCTTGGTTCGATGGATACCAAAGGGACGTACGACCCACAGTTTTTTGATGTGCAAAGTTTTTGGGTTTTGAATATCAGCAAAAAAGTTCAGATGAACCTATTGGGATACTATGCAAAAAATCGTTATCAGTTTGAACCCAAGGATCGAGAAACGACATTTGGAACAATCTCTGATGCGAAAAAACTTAAAATTTACTTTGCCGGAAATGAAGATGATAGCTATCATACGGGGGTAATTGCTACATCAGTTAAAGTTCAGATAAATAGTGACAACGGAGTTGAAACCACAGCATCTATGTATAGAAGTATGGAACAAGAGAGTTATGACTTGTTGGGAGAGTACTGGTTGCAACAAGCGGAGTCATCTTCTACTGAAGAGGAAATAAGTGAAAGCGAGGGAGTGGGCGTTGGTGGATATATGGAGCACGCTCGGAATGAGCTCTTCGGCGAGATATATACGGTGTCGGTGAAAGGCGAACATAGAGTGGAAAAACACAGCATAGCTTGGGAAGCAAAATTGCAAAAAGAACATTTCAATGACTATGTAGATGAATGGGAATATCGTGATTCGGCTGGATATATAGCGCATTCGTCAACAGGAGGTATAGATTTTGCAAGAGTGACACGAGGCGAAAATGATTTAAATACAAATCGCTTTTCGATGTATATAAAGGATGATTACGTACGCAATATGGGCGAAGGTCTTCTGTCATTGAGCTATGGAGTTAGGACTTCATATTGGTTGGGAAACGATGAATGTCTGTTTTCTCCTCGCATATCTGTCCGATATTCAAAAGGGAAGAGCGTTTATCGTTTGGCCGGTGGAGTTTACTATCAGTCTCCATTTTTTAGAGAAATGCGTCGAGAAGATGGAACTATGAATAGAGATGTAGAAGCACAACAATCGTGGCAAATAGTCGGTGGTTCGGACTTCTTTTTTACGGCAGATGACAGACCGTTTAAGTTGACAATAGAAGCATATTATAAAGGACTTTCAAAACTTAATCCGTATAGTGTCGACAATGTCAGAGTGCGTTATATGGCAAACAATTGTGCCAAAGGATATGCTGCGGGTATAGACATGAAGATAAACGGAGAACTTGTTGAAGGCGTCGAGTCGTGGGCGAGTATCTCGTTTATGCGCAGTGAAGAAGACCTTGACAATGATGAAACAGGATACATACCACGTCCAACAGACCAGAGAGTCTCTTTTTCGATGTTTTTGCAAGACTATCTACCATCAAATAAGACAGTGGGAGCATCGCTAAGTTTGTATCTGTCTACAGGATTGCCTTTCGGACCACCTAAGGGCGAAAGATGGCAAGCCGTTAATCGCATGCCGGGATATAAACGTGTGGATTTAGGACTCTTTAAAGACTTTGGCAAACGGTCAGATGGACAATATAAATATAAGTATATTAAATCGTTCAGGTTGGGATTAGAAGTTTTTAATCTGTTCGACTTCAGTAATACAATATCGTACTTTTGGGTAACAGATGTAAAAAACAGGCAGTATGCGGTGCCTAACTATTTGACGGCACGAAGAATAAATGTTAGATTATCTGCCGAATTTTAGAAATAAAAAAACAATTCGATATGTTCGTAGCTCGCAAACAACGCAAAGAAAACATTGTAGAGTACATGCTCTACATGTGGCAAGTCGAAAATCTCATACGTGCCAACGGCTTAGATATGTCTAAAATTGACGAAACGATAATCAAAAAGTATCAAGTAGAGACAGAAGAGCAGTACAAAGAGATATATGAGTGGTGGGATAATCTTACAGAAATGATGCGTTTGGAGAAAAAAGAAGAACGAGGCCATCTGCAAGTCACGCAAGGCTTGATGAATGATGTATACAATTTTCATCTATACCTATTGACTCAACCCGAGGAAGCTGCTTATCAGAACGCATTTCAAACAGCATGGTCAGATCTTTCTGTGCTCGAAAAGAAGATACCACAAGTGGATAAACTACATCATATAGAACTTGCACTTACCGGCATATATGACTATTTTGTGTTGAAACTTCAAAAAAAAACAATCCTTGCAGATACAACAAATGCAATTATGCGTATCAGTCGATTTATGGGTATGCTGAGCGCTAAATATCTAAAAGCAGAAAGAGATTTGGATAAAGAGCTCAATACCAATGATGAAGGAACGTTGACGGATGTGTCGGCAAAGTAATAATATCACTCCGTGCGTAAATAAGAGTTCGGAAAAAGTCACACTTTTAAAGGTGATAATAAAGCGAAGAATCAGGAAAAAACACAGCTTTAACAGAATAATCGCCTTTTTTTTAAGTTTTTTTCTTGATATGATTGGTGTATATACGAATAAAATATATATTTGCGTGATAAAAAAGCACACTTACGTGTTTAGACAATTAAGAAACAAATAAATACTATTGAAATTAGATTTACTATGAAACAAATGAGATTCAGTCTTTTTGGTTCGATAGCATTAGCTGCTGTAATGGCGAGTTGTGCTAGTTTGGACAAAATGAAAGAAGCAGCAAAGCAGATTAGCTACAAGGTGACTCCGGAAGTATTGGAAACACATCGTGGTAAAGTTGCTATGTCGTTTAAGGCAAATGTTCCGGCTAAAATGTGGGACAAGAAAGTTGTAGCTGATATTACCCCTGTACTCGTGTACGATGGAGGTGAAGCTGTTTATCCATCTATCTCGGTTCAAGGCGAGAGCGTTACTGGTAATGGCCAAACAATTTCGTATGTAAATGGTGGTCAGATCAACTATGAAACAAAAGAGATCGAGTTCAACGACAAAATGCGCGTATCAGACCTTATCGTACGTATCAAGTTTACAAAGGGAGATGAAAGCATGGAAATTTCATCTAAGGAACTTGATATGCCGGCTATAGCTAAGGGTGTAATTGCGACATCAACTCTTCTTGGAGATGAACCTGCGGTTGCAGTTTTAGGTAAAGACAAATTCCAACGTGTAATTCCAGAAGAAGCTTCAGCAGAACTTATCTATCTTATCAACAAGGCTGACATACGTGGCGGAGAACTTAAGAAAGATGACGTTAAAGCAATCAATGATTATATCGCTGCTGTTAAGGCCGCTGAGAATAAAAACTTTAAGGATGTAGTTGTATCTGCATACGCTTCTCCTGATGGTGCAACGGATCTCAATACAGGTCTTGCTGCTAAGCGTGAAAATTCAGCAAAGAACTACATCGAAAAGCAGCTTAAGAAGGCTAAAGCAGAGGCTAGCGTTGTAGCAAAGAATACTCCTGAGGATTGGGAAGGTTTCAAGGTTGCTATGGAAAAGAGCGAAATTCAGGATAAGGATCTTATTCTCCGTGTCCTTTCTATGTACACAGACCCAGACGTTCGCGAGAAGGAAATTAAGAACCTTTCTGCAGCGTACAAGGCTATTGCAGAAGAGATTCTTCCTCCATTGCGTCGTTCAGTTATCACAGTAAATGCTGAGCTTATCGGAAAGAGCGATGACTCTATCAAAGTTCTTGCAATGGAGAATCCGGCAGCTCTTAACGTAGAGGAACTTCTTTACGCTGCTAAGCTTTTCGCTGACGATGCGACAAAAGAAGCTAAGTGCTTCGATGCTGCAGCTGCACAGTTCCCTAACGATTGGAGAACAATCAACAATCAGGGTGTTGTAGCTTACGAAAAAGGGGATATCGCAGGTGCTAAGGCTAAGTTTGAGGCAGCAGAGAAAGTTCAGGCAACAAACGTAGTAGAGAACAACCTCGGTGTAATTGCTCTTGCAGAGAAAAACTACGAGAAGGCTAAGGAATATTTTGGTAAGGCAGCGGGTGTAGGTCCTGAGTTGGACGAGAACCTTGGTGTTTGCGCACTTCTTGAGGGTGATTACGAGAAGGCTGCTTCTTACTTCGGTGCTTCTACTTCATGCAACTCTGCATTGGTTAAGATTCTTACAGAAAAGTATGATGCTGCTATCAACACATTGAACGCAAATGATGATGAGATTGGTTTGAAATACTATCTCAAGGCAGTAGCTTTCGCTCGTAAGATGGAGAAAGACTCAGTGTTTGAGAACTTGAACAAGGCTGTTAAACTTGATTCTAAGTGGAAAGACTATGCTAAGACTGACATGGAGTTTGGCAAATATTTCGAGGATGCTACTTTCAAGGGTATCGTTGAGTAATCAAGAGTAGACAAATAACAAAAAGAGCAAATCTTCGGATTTGCTCTTTTTTTGTGTATTCTTTGTTTAGTCCTATCATAGCGTTACACTAAAAGTAATTATTGATGCCCGCTAAAAAATAAAATCGATAAAGAACGAGTTCGCACTGCAGATAAATAAGCGTTGTATACATATTTTTTAGTAAGTCCCTCTATGCTTCATATCCTTCTTTTTAGCGGATAGTCGTTCTTGATAACAAAATAAAGCTACATAATTGAACTATTTTCTCCATATTCTGCTGATAAAGGCTTCCAGAAGCAAATTTTTGGGAAACTTATTTTGCATTTATGAGTTCGTTTTTGTGTACAGCCGATGGAATTAGCAGAAAAAAGTAATTAGGGGCATACTTTTAAAAAGACAACACACTATCGCATATATTCAGCGATTGAAAGCAATTTCTTTGATAATAAAAAGTTTTACCGGACGGCAATAGTTTTGAGTGATATTGTGACGGTGCTTGTCAAGAGAGGAGAACGTCTTACTCCTCGTCTTCGAGAAAATGGCACAGAGGTTTGATATAACATTCGTTCCACCCGTCGACTATTTCTTCGTAGTCGCAATCTGGAATATTGGTGTGAGTGATTGAAAGTTCGCTTTTTGATGCTCCTTTTGGTCGGATGTAGAAAGTGACTATAGATTGCGGATTGTTATCGCCGAAATACCATTCTTGTACAATGCGTTTATTTTCTTCAAACTCTTGATTCATACCGCAGATGCTTCCATCCATAATCTCAAACTCTGTATTAGGCTCGGTACACATAATGGCAGGTTCTCCGGTCCATAATTCGATAGCAAAAGGTTTGGTGAGTGCGTCGTAGACCTCTTCCGGTAGAGCGTTGATTTTGATGTGTTTCTTAAAGTCCTTAGGCATGTCAGTTGTTCTTTAGTGAAAAATCATTTTGAGTTTATTTGTGTATCATGGGTTTAGATGTTGTATCTTGATTAACGTTGATGAATGCTATCAGACGCCGATTTCAAGCAAGTTGGAAGTTTTTTCGTTTTTGCAGATGTGTAATCGTGCAATAAATTCAAAACAGTCTCTTTATCCCAAGATTATATCGCAAAAATAATAAACTTTTGTTTATTTTTGCCACATAATGGAATGTGAAGTGGCAAGGAAATATTTCATATTATTTATTGGATTGCTCTATTTTGTTGTAGGGTGTGCTGCGCATAAAGGAGTGGAAGAGTCGGAACCCCGGGTCGTGCTTGGAAATTCTCGTTTTGACCAGTACGTTGATTTTTTGCAGGGTAAGCGAGTTGCGTTGGTTGTTAATCAGTCGTCGTTGGTTGGAGACGTGCATTTATGTGACACGTTGTTGGCTTTGGGGGTGGACGTGAAAAAGATCTTTGCTCCTGAGCATGGCTTCAGAGGCACGGCAGATGCCGGAGAACATATAAAGGACGGGAAGGATTCGAAAACGGGAATTGAAATTGTAAGTCTGTACGGTAAAAACAAAAAGCCTTCTGAAATTCAAATGCAGGGTATAGATGTCGTATTGTATGATTTGCAAGATGTGGGAGTTCGGTTTTATACATATATTTCTACTATGCATTATGTGATGGAAGCGTGTGCAGAGTTGGGAATTAGCATGTTGGTGCTTGATAGACCAAATCCTAATGGAGATTATATTGACGGACCTGTGTTGGAAAAGGATTGTAAAAGCTTTGTGGGTATGCATCCTATACCTATAGTGTATGGTATGACATGTGGTGAATTGGCTTATATGATAAATGGAGAGGGTTGGTTGGCTAATGGGGTGAGGTGCGATTTGAAAGTGGTTCAGATGTTGTATTATCAGAGGGAGAATCGATATGAATTGACTGTAGCTCCGTCGCCGAACTTAAAGAGCTACGATGCAATACGACGTTATCCGTCGCTCTGCTTCTTTGAAGCAACAAATGTCAGTGTAGGACGAGGGACAGACAAGCCATTTGTGATTTATGGCTCTCCGTATATTCATTCTGGCGAGTTTAAGTTTACACCGCAACCGGTTGAGGGTGCAAAAAATCCGCCATTTAAAGGGAAAGAGTGTAGAGGATATGATTTGTCGACGGAACTTGATGAACAGCGAATTAATTTATCTTATTTGTTGGATGCATACAAAGAGATAGGAGATACGTTATTTTGGACTGATAAGCGTTTCTTTGATTTGTTGGCCGGAACTAAAACATTGAGGGAACAACTGCAGATGGGTCTTTCAGAAGAACAGATAAAGGCCTCGTGGCAAGAAAACCTTGACGCTTTCAAACAGAAGAGAAGTAAATATCTTTTGTATGAAACGCAGAAAGCACAGCAGGTGGCACCTATAGATTGGGATACCGCAGTAACTTCAGAGTGGATAGACTCCACACTTATGCGGATGACGTTAGAAGAGAAAATTGCGCAACTTGTGTGGGTAACGATAGGACATACTTCGAATGAGCGAGACATAAATAATGTAAGACAAAACATAGAACAATATGGAGTTGGCGGCGTTCTCCTTTTGCAAGGAAAGACAACGAGTGCCATGGGTATAACGGCGATGCTGCAAGGTTGTTCAAAATTGCCGTTGCTTTTTTCCGCCGATGCGGAAAATGGCTTGTCGATGAAGTTCTCTCAAGTCGTGGATTTCCCTAAGAATATAACTTTAGGGTCGTTGCCAGAAGTGTCGCTTATAGAGCAAATGGGGCGCAGTGTCGGCAGACAAATGAAAGAGTGTGGCATACAGGTTAATTTTGCTCCCGTTGTAGATGTCAACACCAACCCGTCAAATCCGATAATAGGGGTGCGTTCATTTGGAGAAAACCCACATAGAGTTTCGCAAGCTGCTCTTGCGTATGTAAGAGGTTTGCAGTCAGAAGGATGCGTGGCTGTGGTAAAGCACTTTCCCGGACATGGAGATACAAGTCAAGATTCCCATACAAGTTTGCCTTTTGTCAGCACAACAAGAGAGAGAATGGACAGTGTTGAGTTGCTACCATTTCGCACCTGTATTGAAAATGGAGTCATGGGAGTCATGAGTGCGCATCTGAATGTACCGGCATTAGACAAGACTGTGAAGTCGACAAGCGTGTCGCGACAAGTATTGGAGGTGCTTTTGAGAGAAGAAATGGGCTTTAAGGGACTTGTGGTTTCTGACGCCGTGAATATGGACGGTCTTAAAATAGCTACGGCAGGAACTAATGTCGAAGCCGCCTGTTTAGAGGGAGGAACTGATGTTGTGGAATTTTCTTTAGATGTCGAGTCGGCAATAAATTCGGTGAAAGAGAAAATAGAAAAGGGAGTTTTGACGGAATCGGAGATTGATATGAAGGTGAGACGAGTATTAGCCGTTAAAGAGTGGTGTGCCAAATATGCACGTCAAGAGAGCGGAATGAGAGGCCAGGTCAATAGCCTTGATGCAGAATGCTTGTCAGATATGATATTTAAAAAGAGTGTTACCATCCTACAGAATAATAATTTGGAGAGTCGAGATGTTAGAATAAAAACTTTTGGAGAGTGGCCTGAATTTGCAATAAGCCAAAATGATAAAGAAAATCAGATTATTTGGTTGTTGGTTGACGAAAAGAGTATATCTCAATACAATGAATATATAGAACGATTGCCATCGCAGAGCAAGATAGTTGTGATGTATTTGGGCAATCCGTATAAGATAAAGCGAATGAAAATAAGAGATACTGACGGTTTTGTCGTGATGTACGAATCGACACCGCGAGCAAAACGTGTAGCCCAGATGTATGTAATCAAACGTTTCGAGGCATGCGGAATAATGCCTGTGACGGTAGGTAAATATAAAGAAGGTATAAATTAAACAACAAAAAATAAGATGGCAAAAGAAGGCTTTACATCGAGATTTGGAGCAATAGTAACAGCGGCAGGTTCCGCTATCGGATTGGGAAATATATGGCGTTTCCCCTATATACTAGGAGAGAACGGAGGCGCAGCATTCCTATTTATTTATATATTATTTACTATACTTATAGCAAGCCCAGTTCTTCTAAGTGAGTTTGTCATCGGACGAATGGCAGGAAAGCCTGTTACAGCTGCATTTAAAGATTTGGCTCCCAAAAAGAAATGGTATTATATCGGTATCTCTGGAGTAGTCTGTGCATTTATCATATTGTCGTTTTATAATGTCGTGGCAGGATGGACATTGTATTTTGCATACATATCGTTGACAGGCGACTTGTTGTCTCTCAACCGGGCAGAAATAGAGACGCTGTATCAAAATGTCTCGTCCGAACCTGTTGTCTGTATAATCGGAATGGTGATATTTGCCGGATTGTCGGCATTTGTCGTAATGCGAGGTGTTGAAAAAGGCATTGAGAAATACAGCAAAATCTTGATGCCGTTGCTTCTTATCATGATAATCATAGTATGTGTTCGAGCACTGACATTAGATGGCGCAAGAGATGGTGTAGCATTCTTGTTGAAACCGGATTTTTCTAAAATCACTGCGGAATCAATGTTCGTGGCATTAGGACAAGCCTTTTTCTCGTTGAGTATCGGCATGGGTGCAATGACAACATACGGAGCATATATCAGTAAGAAGCAGAACTTGGCATCAAGTGTAGTGAGCATTGCAATGATTGACTTTCTCGTTGCATTCCTCGCAGGATTGATGATATTCCCGAGTGCATTTGCCTTTGGAGTAAATCCTGGAGAAGGTCCGGGTCTTGTATTTGTAACATTGCCGGGAATCTTTAACCAAATGGCGTTCGGGCAACTTGTGTCAATCGTATTCTTCGTTTTGTTGGCTATTGCGGCACTCACATCTACCATGTCGTTGTTAGAGGTGATAGTCTCATTCCTTTCTTCAGAGTATGGCATAAAAAGAAAGATGGCAACATTCATAGCTACGTCAATGACAGTGGCGACAGGAGTGGTATGTGCAATGTCTACTACCGTGTTTAACTTCTTTGACGGATTTTCTGCAAACGTAATGTTGCCTCTTGGGGCATTCTTTATAATACTCTTTGCATCATTAGTCTTAGGAAAAGACAAGCTAAAATCAGAGTTGGAAGCTCACGGACAAGAGTTTAAGCTCTTTAATGCCTTTTACCTATTGGTCAAGTTTGTAGTGCCGATAGCAATAGGAGCATTGTTTGTCTATTGTATAATAGGTTGGCTCAAGTAACTGTATGTGGAATGAGAAATTTCAGATGGGCTATAAAACTCTCACGGGGTATATAGCATTGCTCTTATTGCTGATGATAGTGTTCTGTTTGCAAAAGTGCCACGGAAAAAGAGTTCAAGTAATAGAAACAGAAACATATAAGTTAGAATACGTACTTCCGAAAGACGTTGACACGGTGAATATAAACAATGCATCAGTCTTGGAATTGAAACATATTGGCTTTACCAATTACGAGATTGTATCCATGCTATCGTCCCGAGAAAGAGGTTTTGTTTTTAGAAATATAGAACAATTGAAGCAAAACAGGTATTTCGACACATTGAAGATAAATGTAATGGCCCCGTATCTGTTGTTTGATACAACAGCAATGCCTTATAAACCCCGTTTTGCAAACAAAAAGAAGACAAAATCACAAGCCTATAATCGCAAAGTAAGTTTGTATTACACAACAGAGGAAGAGTTTGTAAACTATGGAGTACCCAAAGCCGTGATAGATACCATAAGTCATTATAAAGAATGCTACTATATGAAAGGAAGTGTCGTTCTGAGTGAGCTGTTGAGCGCAACGCCATCGACAATAGGAGAATTGTTGACTTCGCATATCTCGGGAGAAAAGCGACAACAAGCAAAACAGCAGAAAGTAATACAGAAAGTTGAACTTAATAGTGCAACCGTTGAAGAACTTGTAAAATTGCCATGGATAAAAGACAAAACAGCAAATACAATATTGAAATACCGTGACAGATTGAAAGGATTTGTGGACATATCGCAATTGCTTGAAGTATACGGAATAGACTCCGTCAGATACGAAAAGATTTGTCAAAACATATATGTCGACGAAACGAAAATAGAGAAAATATATATCAATAGAAAACTAAAAGAAGGATTTTATCATCCTTATGTCACTAAAGAACTAAAGCATGCGTTAAGCATGAACAGACGTACAAACAAAGTGTCAAACGTAGACGAATTCGTAGAATTATATCAAGGTAAATACACTAATAAATGGTTAGAAAAATATCTTTCTTTTGAAAAATAACAGAAATCATTTGTTATAGTCGTAAAACTTCATTTACTTTGCACCACTTTAAAAGACAGAATATTTAATTTCGAAATAAATAAAAATAAATCATGATTGTAGTACCTATCAAAGAAGGCGAGAACATAGAAAGAGCCTTGAAGAAATTTAAAAGAAAATTTGAAAAGACAGGTGTAATGCGTGAATTGAGAGATCGTCAGGCATTTACAAAAGATTCAATTATCCGTCGCGATAAGATGGCTAAGGCTGTATACGTACAGAAGTTGCGTCGCGAAATGGAGTAATCTAATATCGGACTCCAGTGCGCATGGAGAACGAAACAGATACTACAAAGAGGATGTGTTTTCGAAAGAATTCATATCCTCTTTGAGTTATAAAAGAGTTGAGAATGCGTTACGTACAGGAATTTTTGAAATATATGAGATATGAGCGTCGGTGTTCGAATTTAACCATTGATGCTTATGAAAATGACTTGAGACTGTTGGAACAGTTTCTAATAAACTATGATATTTCAGATCCTTGTAATGTGACAGCTCGTCATTTGCGTCGTTGGATAATGTCGTTGCTCACACGGGGCTTGAAGCCTCGCAGTGTCAATAGGAAAATAGCTTCGTGTAGAAGTTATTACAAATATCTGTGCAGAGAAAGAGTTGTGCAGAAAAATCCGAGTTCCATGATAGATAATGTAAAAACACCCAAGTTGTTGCCCGTTTTTCTTCATGAACCAGAGATGAATCTCTTATTAGAGATGGAGAACTTTCCTGACACATACGAAGGGGTTAGAGATAAAACAATTCTTGAACTTTTTTATATGTCTGGATTGCGAGTGTCTGAGCTGACGAATTTGACTGATAGTCAGATTGATTTGTCTCGCGAAGTGCTGTTGATTCTTGGAAAAAGAAAAAAGCAACGAATTATTCCGCTGACAAATGTTTTGAAATTAAGTTTAAATTCGTATCTTCATCGAAGAAATTTAGAGTTCGGAGATTCGGTAAGAGGTGGCAGAGTCTTTTTGACGAAGAATGGAGATGACGTTTACACGAAACTAATCTATAGGATTGTTCGTAAGCATATAGAAATGGTATCAACTGTATCGAAGAAGAGTCCGCATGTATTGCGTCACACGTTTGCGACTGTTTTGTTGAACAATGGGGCAGATTTGATGTCGATTAAAGAATTGCTTGGACATTCCAGTCTTGCGGCAACGCAGATATATGCTCACACCGAGTTCGAACAGTTAAACAAAGTTTATAAACAAGCCCATCCGAGGGCTGAAAATAAGGAGGACTGAATTATGAAAATTACGATTCAATCGTTGCATTTCGATGCATCGGAGCAACTGAAGGAGTTCATTGACCACAAGGTTGGTAAATTGGACCATTTTTTTGATGGAATAATATCTGCTGATGTTGTTCTTAGTTTGGACAAAGCAGTGAATACAGAGAACAAGGTGACGAAAATTTCTTTGTCGGTTCCTAATGGTAGTTTGGTGGCAGAGAAGCAGTGTAAGACGTTTGAGGAAGGAGTGGACTTGTCGTGTGATGCGCTTAAACGTCAAATAGAGAAGTATAAGGACCATAAGTAATCAAGACTTTGATAGATGAGAGGGGGTAAATGGTGGTTTACCCCCTTTTTTTGACTTGTATGCAAGAGCATTGAAGTTCACAATAGGTGCTCCAAACGTAAAAAAAACATAAATGACAAAAAAAAAGTGAGAATATGCATTGTATTCAATTGAAAATATCTACCTTTGTGGTCGAAAAAAAGGGTGGGTAATTATGCTCGCTTGAAAAATATATGAATTTGATTGAATATTTTAAATATCTAATTGTCTAATAATTCGAATTATGGCTAAAGAAACATTTAAAAGAGACAAAGATCACGTGAATATTGGTACCATTGGTCACGTAGACCATGGTAAGACTACTCTTACTGCTGCTATCACAACAGTATTAGCAAAGAAGGGTCTTTCAGAGTTGCGTGCGTTTGACTCAATTGACAATGCTCCAGAAGAGAAGGAGCGTGGTATTACAATCAACACTTCGCACGTGGAGTATCAGACTGAGACTCGTCACTATGCGCACGTAGACTGTCCGGGTCACGCTGACTATGTGAAGAACATGGTAACAGGTGCTGCTCAGATGGATGGAGCTATCCTTGTTTGTGCTGCAACTGATGGTCCTATGCCTCAGACTCGTGAGCACATTCTTCTTGCTCGTCAGGTGAATGTTCCACGTATCGTAGTGTTTATGAATAAAGTGGATATGGTTGACGATCCAGAGCTTCTTGAACTTGTTGAGATGGAGCTTCGTGATCTTCTTTCATTCTACAACTTTGATGGTGACAACTCTCCAGTGATCAAGGGTTCTGCTCTTGGCGCATTGAACGGTGAGCCACAGTGGGAAGAAAAAGTGATGGAACTCATGAATGCTGTTGATACATGGATTCCACTTCCTCCACGTGATATAGATAAGCCATTCTTGATGCCGGTTGAAGATGTATTCACTATTACAGGTCGTGGTACAGTTGCTACAGGTCGTATTGAGGCGGGTGTTATCCATACAGGTGATGAACTTCAGATTATTGGTCTTGGTGCTGAAAATAAGAAGACTACTTGTACAGGTGTTGAGATGTTCCGTAAGATTCTTGATGAAGGTCAGGCTGGTGACAACGTAGGTTTGTTGCTTCGTGGTATTGAGAAGTCTGAAATCAGACGTGGTATGGTGCTTGCTAAGCCAGGTCAGGTGACTCCTCATACTAAGTTCAAGGCTGAGATTTACGTTTTGAAGAAGGAAGAGGGTGGTCGTCATACTCCATTCCAGAATAAGTATCGTCCACAGTTCTACCTCCGTACATTGGATATTACAGGTGAGATTACACTTTCTGAAGGTGTTGAAATGGTAATGCCAGGTGATAACGTGTCTATCACAGTAGAACTTATCTATCCGGTAGCTTTGAACCAGGGTCTTCGTTTTGCTATCCGCGAGGGTGGCCGTACGGTAGGTGCTGGTCAGGTGACTGAGATTATTGAGTAATACGAGGGTATAACAATATGCCGAGGGAAATATTCTCTCGGCTTTTACGGGTGTAGCTCAGTTGGTAGAGCACTGGTCTCCAAAACCAGGTGTCGGGAGTTCGAGCCTCTCCTCCCGTGCTAAAACATAGAAGAATATTGTATCTGATATTTATATAGATATGGGTAAAATTGTAAATTACTTTAAGGATGTTCGTACAGAACTTGTACAAAAAACCTCGTGGCCATCGTGGCGAGATTTGAGTAATAGTGCGGTTGTTGTTATGGTGGCATCTGTGATTATTGCGTTGGTGGTTTTTGTGATGGATTTCGCTTTTGAAAATCTGCTCAAATTTATTTACCAATTGTTGTACTAAGAGAGATTCGAGTATGGCCGGAATAGAGAAAAAATGGTATGTCTTGCGCGCTATAGGAGGCAAGGAGAAGAAAGCAAAGGAGATGCTTGACAATGAGATCAGGGTTCTTGGACTTACAGATTTGGTTAGTGAGGCTGTCGTTCCTGTAGAGCGAGTTTATCAGCAGAGAAATGGCAAGAAATATGTTAAGGAGAGAATTTTGTATGCCGGCTATGTTTTTGTTGAAGCTGCTTTGGTAGGTGAAGTGCCTCATATTTTGCGCAATATTCCGAACATTATTAATTTTTTAGGAGATAACAATCCTATTCCGATGCGGCCTTCAGAGGTTGCAAGAATGATTGGAACAGCAGATCAGGCGATAGACGACACGTTGGATATGGTTGTTAAATTCACCAAGAATGAAGTGGTGAAAGTTGTTGATGGGCCATTTAATGGATTTAGTGGTGAGATTGAAGAAATTAATGAAGAGAAGAAGAAATTGCTTGTGATGGTGAAGATATTTGGAAGAAAGACTCCTTTGGAATTAGGGTATTTACAAGTCGAAAAAGAATAACAGCGAGTTCAGTATAAAATGCTTCCTCCGGCTTGATCGGACATACGAACTTGGTTATATAATTAATATTTTAAGAATTGCTACAATGGCTAAAGAAGTAGAAACCTTTATCAAATTACAAGTTAAAGGTGGTGCGGCGAATCCTTCACCTCCTATCGGTCCAGCATTGGGCTCGAAGGGCGTGAACATCATGGAATTCTGTAAGCAGTTCAATGGTAGAACGCAGGACAAGGCTGGTAAGATTTTGCCAGTTGTGATTACGGTCTATAAGGACAAGTCATTTGACTTTGTAATTAAGACTCCGCCGGCAGCGGTACAGGTAATGGAAGCTGCTAAGGTTAAGGGAGGTTCTGCGCAACCAAATCGTCAGAAGGTTGGCTCGATAACTTGGGAACAAGTTAAGGCTATTGCTACTGATAAGATGGCTGATATGAACTGTTTTACTGTTGATTCTGCAATGAGGATGGTGGCTGGCACTGCTAGAAGTTTGGGTGTAACCGTGACAGGTGAATTCCCTAGCAATAACTAATTAATACCTTTTTGCTACAATGACAAAACTAACAAAAAACAGAAAGTTAGCGTTAGCGAAAATTGAGGCCGACAAACATTATGCAATCGAGGAAGCAGCATCTTTGGTTAAGGAGATGACAACAACAAAGTTTGATGCTTCAGTAGATATTGATGTGCGTCTTGGTGTGGACCCTCGAAAGGCCAATCAGATGGTTCGTGGCGTATGTACGTTGCCACATGGATCTGGTAAGCTCGTGAGAGTATTGGTTTTGTGTACACCTGATAAAGAGGCTGAAGCTAAGGCTGCTGGTGCAGATTATGTTGGTCTTGACGAGTATATCGAAAAGATCAAAGGTGGCTGGACTGATGTTGACGTAATTATAACAATGCCTAGTATCATGGCAAAAGTAGGTGCTCTTGGTCGAGTTCTTGGTCCACGCGGACTCATGCCGAATCCAAAGAGTGGTACAGTGACTATGGATGTGGCAAAAGCGGTAACAGAAGTTAAGGCTGGAAAGATTGATTTCAAGGTTGATAAATTTGGTATTGTTCATGCGTCTATAGCAAAGGTGTCGTTTGATCCTGCTAAGATCGTTGATAATGTTAAAGAATTTTTCAGCGTGATCATGAAACTTAAGCCAACAGCTGCGAAGGGTACATACGTGAAGAGCGTATATATTTCGAGTACCATGAGTCCTGGTGTTCGTGTTGATATTAAATCTATAGAGGCTTAATTGATGTTGAACATTAGAAAGTAGAATCATGAGAAAGGAAGATAAAAATACTCTTATACAAAGCGTTGCAGATTTAGTTAATGAATATGCACACTTCTATGTTGTAAACATTGAAGGCCTTAACGCTGAGTTGACAAGCAATCTCCGTCGTGAGTGTTTTGCCAAGGACGTGAAATTAGTGGTTGTAAAGAACACAATTTTCAAGACTGCTCTTAAGAATATAGAGGGTGATTTTGAAGGTTTAGAGGCCTCTTTCAAAGGCAATACAGCTATAATGTTCTCAAATGTTGGCAATGTGCCGGCAAAACTCATTAAGGAGTTCGCAGCGTCAAATGGTAAGCCAGAATTGAAAGCGGCTTACGTTGAACAGTCAGTATATGTAGGTGCTGAAAATCTTGATGCTCTTGTTGCAATTAAGAGCAAGGATGAACTCATCGCAGATATTGTCGCTCTCTTGCAATCGCCTGCTAAGAATGTTATCTCTGCACTTCAGAGTGGAGCAAATACAATTCATGGCGTCTTAGAAACATTAAGTAACAAGTAATTATTTTAGAAACACAATTAATTTTAAATAAAATGGCAGATATTAAGAAGCTTGCAGAAGAATTGGTAAATCTTACTGTAAAAGAGGTAAACGAACTTGCAAACGTTCTTAAGGAAGAGTACGGTATTGAACCAGCAGCAGCAGCAGTAGCAGTTGCAGCTCCAGTAGCAGGCGCAGCAGGTGCAGCAGCAGAGCAGACTGAGTTTGATGTTATTTTGAAGAGTGCAGGTGCAGCTAAACTCGGTGTAGTAAAGGCTGTTAAGGAGAACGCAGGTCTTGGTCTTAAGGAGGCTAAGGAACTTGTAGACAAGGCTCCATGTGCAATTAAGGAGAAAGTTTCTAAGGACGAGGCTGAGGCATTGAAGGCTAAGTTGGAAGAAGCTGGTGCTGAGGTTGAACTTAAGTAATAACGATCCTTTATAAGGATTTGGTTTGGAGCCCCCTTAAATGGGTTCCAAACCTTTTCGTGTTTTCATTATAAGTTCAATAAATTTGTCGATAAATGAGTAATCCAGTGATAACCGAAAGAGTTAGTTTTTCTTCGATTAAGAAGCCGTTGGCATACAACGATTTCTTGGAAGTACAATTGAAGTCTTTCCGAGAGTTATTCCAGTTGGGGTCAACTCCGGAAGAACGTAAAAAAGAGGGGTTGTATCAAGTATTCGTTGAGAACTTCCCCATAAATGATACGAGAAACAATTTTGTTCTCGAATTTTTGGATTATTGTATTGATCCTCCTCGATACACTATACAAGAGTGTTTAGAGCAAGGTCTTACATTCAATGTTCCTTTGAAGGCGACATTGAAGTTGTCATGTAATGACCCTGAACATGAGGATTTTGATACAGTAGTGCAAGATGTCTATTTAGGCATGATCCCTTATATGACAGAGAAGGGCAGTTTCGTTATCAATGGAGCGGAGCGTGTTGTTGTATCACAGTTGCACCGTTCGCCCGGCGTTTTCTTCAGTCAGAGTGTTCATGCAAATGGTACAAAACTATATTCTGCAAGAATTATACCTTTTAAAGGTTCTTGGATTGAATTTGCTACTGACATAAATACTGTTATGTACGCATACATTGATCGTAAGAAAAAATTACCTGTTACGACAATGTTGCGTGCTATCGGTTTTGAGTCAGATAAAGATATACTCGAGATCTTCGGATTGGCTGATGAGGTCAAGGTAAATAAGTCTAGCCTCAAGAAATGTGTAGGTCGTAAATTGGCGGCACGTGTTCTCAAGTCATGGGTGGAGGATTTCGTAGACGAGGATACAGGTGAAGTTGTATCTATTGAACGCAATGAGGTTATTGTAGATCGAGAAACTATTCTCTTAGATGAGCATATTGAGTTGATTATTGATTCAAATGCAAAGACAATTCTTCTTCACAAGGATGGTCAGAATATTTCTGATTACTCAATTATCTATAATTCATTACAAAAGGATACCACTAACTCTGAAAAAGAAGCGGTTATTTACATTTATCGACAATTGCGAAATGCTGATCCACCAGATGAAGCAACAGCTCGTGACGTTATAGAAAAATTGTTTTTTTCAGATAAACGTTATGACTTGGGGGATGTGGGTCGATTCCGCTTAAATCAAAAGTTAAACCTTAATACTGACCCTTCGGTACGAGTTCTTACTAAGGAGGATATTGTCGAGATTATTAAGCATCTTATTGAACTTTTGAATTCAAAATCAGATGTTGATGATATAGACCACTTGAGTAACAGACGTGTAAGAACTGTTGGAGAACAGTTAGCAAACCAATTCTCTATGGGTCTCGCACGTATGGCGAGAACTATTCGTGAACGCATGAATGTTCGTGATAACGAGGTGTTTACTCCAACCGAACTTATCAATAGTAAGACTTTGGCAACTGTAGTAAGTAGTTTTTTTGCTACTAATGCATTGTCTCAGTTTATGGACCAGACAAACCCTTTGGCGGAGGTTACTCATAAGCGTCGTATGTCTGCGTTAGGTCCGGGAGGTTTGTCTCGAGAACGAGCAGGTTTTGAGGTTCGAGACGTTCATTATACTCATTATGGTCGTCTTTGCCCAATTGAGACACCGGAAGGACCAAACATTGGACTTATATCATCTCTTACAATCTTTTCTAAGATTAATGATTTGGGCTTTATTGAGACTCCGTATCGTACTGTAAGAGATGGTAAGGTTGATATGTCTGTTGAAGGATTAAAATTCTTATCAGCAGAGGAAGAAGAGAACAAAATCATTGCGCAGGCAACTACTCCGATGGACGAAGACGGAAACTTTGTCGTTGACAAGGTAAAGGCTCGTCAAGACAGTGATTTTCCAGTTGTGGATAAATCTGAAGTTGAGTTTATTGATGTTGCGGCCAATCAGATTGCCTCTGTTGCGTCTTCTCTTATCCCATTCTTGGAGCATGATGATGCCAATCGTGCACTCATGGGTTCAAACATGATGCGTCAGGCGGTACCTCTATTGACATGCGAAGCTCCTATTGTTGGAACAGGTTTGGAAGAGCCAATCATTCGTTTCTCTCGTACACAAATAACAGCAGAAAAAGACGGTGTTGTTGATTATGTAGATGCAAATGAGATAGTTGTTCGATATGATTATACAGATAATGAACGTTTTGTCAGTTTTGACGGCGATACAAAACGTTACGTTCTTCCGAAGTTTCAAAAGACAAACCAAAGCACATGTATAGACCTTCGTCCAATTGTTAAGAGGGGACAGCGAGTGGTAGCAGGTCAGGTTCTTACAGAGGGATATTCTACGAACAATGGAGAGTTAGCATTGGGTAAGAATTTGAAGGTAGCATTCATGCCTTGGAAAGGTTACAACTTCGAGGATGCAATAGTGATTTCGGAACGTATAGTACGTGAAGATGTCTTTACTTCAGTTCATGTCGACGAGTATTCGTTGGAAGTTCGCGATACTAAGCGAGGAATGGAAGAACTTACGTCAGATATTCCAAATGTAAGTGAGGAAGCGACAAAAGACCTTGACGAAAATGGAATAATTCGTATTGGCGCTCATGTTAAGCCAGGAGATATTATGATTGGAAAAATCACTCCTAAGGGCGAGAGCGATCCAACGCCGGAAGAGAAACTTCTTCGTGCAATCTTTGGAGACAAAGCAGGAGACGTAAAAGATGCGTCATTGAAGGCGAATCCATCATTAAGAGGTGTGATTATTGACCGACGTTTGTTCTCTCGCAAGACAAAAGATCGTAAATCTCGTTCTTCTGAAAAAGCAGAACTTGCAAAGATTGACGAAGAGTTCAATGAGAGTGTACTCCTATTATTAGGTCGTTTGCTTGGCAAATTAATGACTCTTCTTAATGGCAAGACATCGCAAGGCGTTAAAGATTATTATGGCGTTGACGTGGTGGCTAAGGGTGTTAAATTTACTGAAAGCATTTTGTCTCAGATTAACTATTTGACTGTCAATCCTGCAAAGTGGACAACAGATAAAGAAAAGAATGAACTTATCTATGCTGTTATTCACAATTACAGAATGAAATATAAGGAGTGTGAGGCAATCGAAAAACGTAAGAAGTACAATGTTACCATCGGTGACGAATTGCCAAATGGTATTATGCAACTTGCTAAGATCTATATAGCCAAGAAGCGTAAGATCCGTGTGGGAGATAAGATGGCCGGACGACATGGTAACAAGGGTATAGTATCTCGTGTTGTGCGATTGGAGGATATGCCATTTCTTGAGGATGGTACACCTGTAGATATTGTCCTCAATCCGTTAGGTGTGCCTTCACGTATGAACCTAGGGCAGATATATGAAACAGTTCTTGGATGGGCAGGTCATGTGTTAGGCTTGAAATTTGCTACACCGGTCTTTGATGGAGCAACGCTTGACGATATTCAGAAGTACACAAGAAAAGCAGGAGTGCCAGATGTAGGAAGAACATACTTGTTCGATGGAGGAACGGGAGAACGTTTCCACCAGCCAGCAACTGTAGGTGTCGTGTATATGCTCAAACTTGGTCATATGGTTGACGACAAGATGCATGCACGTTCTATTGGTCCGTACTCTTTGATTACGCAACAGCCTCTTGGTGGTAAAGCACAATTTGGAGGACAGCGTTTTGGAGAGATGGAGGTTTGGGCACTCGAAGCATTTGGAGCTGCTAATATTCTACAAGAGATTTTGACTGTTAAGTCAGATGATGTTGTAGGTCGAGCTAAGGCTTACGAAGCAATAGTTAAGGGAGATTTAATGCCGACGCCAGGTATACCGGAATCACTTAACGTATTGTTGCATGAAATGCGAGGCTTAGGCTTGAGTGTGACTTTGGATTAATCAAATTTTGTAAATATGGAAGTTGGGTTAAAACCCCGACTTCCTATACATACCCGTAAGGGACAATATTAAATACTGTCAAAATATGGCATTTAGAAGAGACCAAAAAAATAGAAGTAACTTTTCAAAGATCTCAATTGGATTAGCATCTCCGGAAGAGATTCTTGAAATGTCGAGTGGAGAGGTTCTCAAGCCTGAGACTATCAACTATAGAACATATAAACCGGAACGTGATGGTTTGTTTTGTGAGCGCATATTCGGACCTGTGAAGGATTACGAGTGTCACTGCGGAAAGTACAAACGTATTCGATATAGAGGTATCGTATGTGATCGTTGTGGAGTCGAGGTGACGGAGAAGAAGGTCCGTCGTGAGCGAATGGGGCATATCTCGCTCGTTGTTCCGGTAGCGCATATTTGGTATTTTAAATCGTTGCCAAACAAGATAGGCTATCTCTTAGGTCTACCTACTAAAAAGTTAGACGCTATCATTTATTATGAGCGTTATGTTGTTATTCAGCCGGGTATTAAAGCTGAAGATGGGATAAACACCTTGGATTTCCTTACAGAGGAAGAATATTTGGATATTTTGGACACGTTGCCAAGAGAGAACCAATATCTTGAAGATGATGATCCAAACAAGTTTATTGCCAAGATGGGAGCAGAAGCATTGGATTTGCTTTTGCAACGTGTGGATTTGGATGATTTATCATACACTCTCAGAGACAGAGCAAATAACGAGACTTCTCAGCAGCGTAAAAATGAAGCTTTGAAACGTTTGCAAGTCGTTGAGTCGTTCCGTGAATCAAAAGGAGCAAATAAGCCCGAGTGGATGATATTGAAAGTTGTTCCTGTTATTCCACCGGAATTGCGTCCTCTTGTGCCTCTTGATGGAGGTCGTTTTGCGACTTCAGATTTGAACGATTTGTATCGTCGTGTTATTATTCGAAACAATCGTTTGAAACGTCTTATAGAGATTAAGGCTCCGGAAGTCATTTTGCGTAATGAAAAGCGCATGTTACAAGAGGCAGTCGATTCGTTGTTTGATAATTCTCGTAAGTCGAATGCGGTTAAAACTGATTCAAATCGTGCTTTGAAGTCTCTTTCTGATAGTTTGAAAGGTAAGCAAGGTCGATTCCGTCAGAATTTGCTTGGTAAGCGTGTCGACTATTCTGCCCGTTCTGTTATCGTTGTTGGTCCAGAACTTCGTATGCATGAATGTGGTCTTCCAAAAGACATGGCAGCGGAGCTATACAAACCGTTTATTATTCGTAAACTCATCGAGCGAGGAATAGTTAAGACAGTAAAGTCTGCTAAAAAGATAGTAGACAAGAAATCACCTGTTGTGTGGGATATCTTGGAGAATGTGATGAAGAATCATCCGGTATTGCTTAACCGTGCTCCGACTCTTCACCGTCTTGGTATACAGGCGTTCCAACCGAAGATGATTGAGGGTAAGGCTATTCAGTTGCATCCGCTTGCAACATCTGCATTCAACGCCGACTTCGATGGTGACCAGATGGCCGTTCATTTGCCTCTTGGCAATGCAGCAATATTGGAAGCTCAGTTGTTGATGTTGGCTTCTCATAATATCTTGAATCCTGCAAATGGTGCTCCGATTGCGGTCCCATCACAAGACATGGTATTAGGTTTGTATTATATCACAAAGCCACGACCAGGAGCGAAGGGAGAAGGATTGGTATTCTATTCGCCAGAAGAGGCAGAAATTGCATACAACGAGAAGAAGGCTGATTTGCACGCAAAGGTTAAAGTTAGAACTTATGATCTTAATGCAAGAGGAGAACGCGAACTTCAACTTATAGATACTACGATAGGACGTATTTTATTTAATAAATATGTTCCGAAGGAGGTTGGTTATATCAACGTTCTTATTACGAAGAAGTCACTTCGTGACATTATTACAAAAGTTCAGAAGTCTTGTGGTATTCCTGCAACAGCAGATTTCCTTGATGCCATCAAGAACTTGGGTTATCGAATGGCATTTGAGGGTGGTCTTTCGTTCAATCTCTCAGACGTTATCATTCCAGAAGAGAAAGAAGGAATGGTTAATAAAGGGTATGAGGCAGTATCAGAGGTGATGGACAACTATAATATGGGTTTCATCACAAACAATGAGCGATACAACCAGATTATTGATATATGGACGCACGTCAATGCAGATTTGACGACAACGCTAATGAAGCAGTTGAGCAGTGACCGTCAAGGCTTCAACTCTGTATATATGATGCTCGACTCAGGAGCTCGTGGTTCAAAGGAGCAGATTCGTCAGCTTTGTGGTATGCGAGGACTTATGGCTAAACCTCAAAAGGCAGGAGCAGAAGGTGGGCAGATTATTGAGAACCCGATTCTTTCTAACTTTAAGGAGGGACTTTCGGTGTTGGAGTACTTTATTTCAACACATGGTGCTCGTAAGGGTCTTGCCGATACTGCGTTGAAGACAGCCGATGCTGGATATTTAACACGTCGATTGGTCGATGTCTCTAATGACGTCATCATCACAAGTGAAGACTGCGGTACTTTGCGAGGTCTGACATGTACAGCCATAAAGAATAACGATGATGAGATAGCGTCTTTGTACGAACGCATTCTTGGACGAGTATCAGTTCACGATGTTTTTCATCCTGAGACAGGCGAGTTGATAGTACATTCAGGAGAAGAGATTGACGAGGCAAAGGCTAAGATTATTGAAGATTCACCTATTGAACGCGTTGAGATACGTTCGGTTCTTACTTGTGAGTCGAAGAAGGGCGTTTGTGCTAAGTGTTACGGTCGAAACCTTGCTACAGGAAAGATGGTTCATCTTGGTGAAGCAGTTGGTGTCATCGCTGCACAGTCAATTGGCGAGCCTGGCACACAGCTTACTCTTCGTACATTCCACGTCGGTGGTGTTGCGGGTAACGTTTCTTCTGATGCTTCTATTGTATCTAAGTATGACGGTATTATCGAAATTGACGATATAAGAAGTGTTTCATATACAAACGAATCAGGTCAAGAATATGACGTTGTTGTAAGCCGTTTGACAGAGTTACGCATTATCGATAAGAATACCAAGATCGCACTTGCTACTCACCCTATACCTTATGCCGCACACTTGTTTGTTAAAGCAGGTCAGGAAGTTAAAAAGGGTGATCAAATCTGTGAGTGGGATCCATATAATGCACCTATTGTTTCAGAGTTCTCAGGTAAAGTGCAATTTGAGAACTTGATAGAAGGTGTGACATATAAGGAAGAGTCAGATGAACAGACAGGTTATTCAGAGAAAGTTATCATAGAAGCAAAGGATAGTCGCTCTAAGATAATGACACCTTCTATAAACATCGTTGACAAAGGAGTAGTCGTTAAACAGTATAATCTTGCTTTGGGAGCACACGTGGCTGTTTCTGACGGAGAAGAGATAAAGGCCGGAGAAATAGTATCTAAGACACCTCGTTCAGCAGGTAAAGCGGGTGATATTACAGGTGGTCTTCCTCGTGTTACAGAGTTGTTCGAAGCACGTAATCCATCTAACCCTGCTGTCGTTGCTGAAATTGATGGCGAGATAAGCTATGGTAGAATTAAGCGTGGAAACAGAGAAATAAAGGTTACATCTAAGACCGGAGAGTCGAAAACATACCTTGTTTCTATGTCTAAGCAAATCTTGGTTCAAGAGAACGATTACGTGCGTGCTGGAACTCCTCTTTCTGAGGGTGCAATTACTCCATCGGATATCTTGGCTATCAAGGGCCCTACTGCCGTTCAGGAGTATATCGTAAACGAGGTTCAGGATGTATATCGTCTTCAGGGTGTTAAGATTAACGACAAACACTTCGAGATTATCGTTCGTCAAATGATGCGCAAGGTAGAAATTGAGGATCCGGGCGACACAAGATTCCTTGAGAAGGAAGTTGTTGATAAGATTGACTTCATGGAGGAAAACGATAATCTTTGGGGTCAGAAGGTTGTCCTAAATGCTGGCGATTCTACTACATTGAAAGCTGGTCAGATAGTGACAACTCGTCGTCTTCGTGATGAAAACTCACAGCTTAAGCGCAAAGACCTCAAGTTAGTCGAAGCTCGTGATGCTGTGCCTGCGACATCAAGTCAGATACTTCAAGGTATCACTCGAGCTGCTTTGGGAACTAAGAGCTTCATGTCTGCAGCTTCGTTCCAGGAAACAACTAAAGTTCTCAATGAGGCCGCGATTCAAGGTAAACGCGATACTCTTGACGGCTTGAAAGAGAACGTTATTTGCGGACATTTGATTCCAGCCGGAACAGGTACTCGAGGTTTAGGTGATGTCGTTGTCGCATCGAAAGAAGATTATGAACAAATGGTAGGAGTAAGAGAACATTAAACAAAACTTCTATATTGAAAAAGTTTACCCGTCTCAGATGGGTAAACTTTTTTATTTCTATATGCATCAATAATGTTTTTCCTCTTTTATATGGTTGTTTTTAAAAAAAACGCTATTTTTATGCAGTCTACATAGATGGTATGGAACAGAAACATTCACAAAATAGGGAAACTGTCAAGCAGTTGTTTACGAAATATCTGCAAGAGCACGGACATCGAAAAACTCCAGAACGATATGCAATATTAGATGAAATATATAGTCGAAACGGGCATTTCGATATCGAGAGTTTATATTCTTTTATGAAGATGAAAAATTATAGAGTAAGTCGTGCTACGTTGTACAATACAATAGATTTGCTGTTAGATTGCAAATTGGTTGTAAAGCATCAGTTCGGGAAGAATATAGCCCAATTTGAGAGGGCTTACGAAATAAAACTTCACGATCATCTGATCTGTATGAAGTGTGGCTCTGTAACAGAGGTCGCAGACCAATCGATACAGCAGCATATTGACACAATCGGACAACAGAACGACTTTCAAATATCTCATCATTCGTTGTATATTTATGGGTATTGTAATGAATGTCGAGACAAAAATGTTTAGACTCAGTATAAAATACGAAACAATTATTTGTTTTTCTGTAATTATAATGTAACTTTACACATCGGAATCTTAGACACTCTAAGGGTCCGTTTTTTTGTGATATAACGATACTAAAGGCATGAAAGTAGATGTATTGCTTGGCCTCCAGTGGGGCGATGAAGGAAAGGGTAAAATAGTTGATGTACTGACTCCTCAGTATGAAATAGTGACTCGTTTTCAAGGAGGTCCAAATGCAGGTCATACTCTTGAGTTTGAAGGTGAAAAGTATGTCTTGCGTTCTGTCCCTTCTGGAATATTTCAGGGTGGGAAAACGAATGTGATTGGTAACGGTGTTGTTTTAGATCCGGCCCTTTTTAAAGCTGAGGTCGAACAACTCGAACAGACAGGGCATGACTTGACCCAACGTCTCTATATAAGTCGCAAGGCTCACCTTATTCTCCCTACACATCGCTTGTTGGATGCAGCTTACGAATCAGCAAAAGGCGCAGGAAAGATCGGTACAACAGGCAAGGGTATCGGTCCGACATACACCGACAAAATAAGCCGTAATGGCCTTCGTGTAGGCGATATCGAAAACAACTTCGAAGAGAAATACAATGCAGCTATTGCTCGTCACAAGGAGATATTGTCGCATTACAATTATCCCCTCGATTCGTTAGCTAAAATTGAAAAAGAATGGCTTGCCGGAGTAGAGAAGCTCAAACAATATAAGTTCATCGACTCTGAACACCTCATTAATCGTACTCTTCAGGAGGGTAAAAAAGTCTTGGCAGAGGGTGCACAAGGTACTCTTTTGGATATTGACTTTGGCTCATATCCTTTTGTTACCTCATCAAATACTGTTTGTGCAGGAGCTTGCACAGGTTTGGGTGTCGCTCCGAATAAGATTGGAGATGTATATGGTATCTTCAAAGCATATTGTACTCGTGTAGGCTCAGGACCTTTCCCTACAGAGCTGGAAGATGAGACGGGAGAAGAGTTGCGTAAGCTTGGACATGAATTTGGTGCCGTTACGGGTCGTGCTCGCCGTTGTGGTTGGATTGACCTCGTGGCATTGAAATACGCTGTCATGATTAACGGTGTGACAAAACTCATCATGATGAAGAGCGATGTCCTTGATGGTTTTGATACTATCAAAGCTTGTGTGGCATACAAATACAAAGGAGAAGAGACTTCTGACTTCCCTTTCGACATAACAGAAGGTGTAGAGCCTATATACATCGACTTTGACGGTTGGAAGTGTGATATGACAAAGATGACTTCAGAAAACGAATTCCCCGAGGAATACAACGCTTATTTGAGTTATATCGAGGAATATCTCGGGGTGCCTATTGCATTTGTCAGCGTGGGACCGGACAGAGAACAGACTATTCAAAGAGGTCAGGATTAAACATCGGAATTACTCCACAATATATAGGGTATGACGCTTTTGTTGTACCCTTTTTTTATAGATGTGTATGATTGAACAGAAAGCAAAACTCCGAAAATACATCAAAAATCTTGTCGGGCAATTGACCAAAGAGGAAGCAGAAAGAGCTTCTTCTGTAGTGCAAGAGAAGTTGTTGGCTGATGACAGACTGCGAGATAGTCATAATGTTGTTGTGTTCTGGTCGATGGCTGATGAGATATATACCCCGTCTATCATAGATATCTTGTCAAAAGAGCAAAAGGTGTATCTCCCCGTTATCGTTGGCGACGACTTGGAGTTCAGACTATACGAGGGACGTTCCAAGATGTTCCCCGATGCTAAATACGGTATTTTAGAACCGACAAGCGATGTTGTCTTGTCTATGAATGCACCCTCTACCACAATCATTGTGCCCGGAGTTGCTTTCACGTCAGATGGCTGTCGTATGGGGCGCGGAAGAGGTTATTATGACCGAATGTTATTTCTCTTCCCTGATGCATATAAGATAGGTATTTGCTACGAATGTCAGATTGTTGCGTCTCTACCTATAGAGTCTCATGACATCGTGATGGACGCTGTCTTCTTTGGTTGAGGGAGGTGTAGAGTAGAGTTATTCTATAAGTTTACCTTCTTCCATTTCTATCTCCCAGTCAAAATCGTCTTCGTTGTCGAAGAAGTTGTCAATGTCTCTGCGTTCTTTCTTTGTCGGGCGTCCGAGACCTTTGCGACGGTTCATCGAGTTGGCAAGGCGTTGTAACTCAAGTATCTCGAGTTGGTCAGGAGGAGTGACCTCTTTTATGTGGTTAGGAACAAGCTTTGCGCCCATTCTGTTTTGTGCCAATTCTATAATCTGAAACGAACGTGTAGCAGGGGCAACGCGGATAGATATGACATCGCCTCTCTTGACGTTGCGCGAACTCTTTACTTGGCTGCCGCCCATTGTAATGCGGCCTTTCTTTATTGCGTCGGCTACTATGGAGCGTGTCTTAAAGAGTCGGACAGCCCAAAGGAATTTGTCTATTCTAACTTGTTCCAATTGTGCCATTTCTCTGTTATTTGTTGTTGAAGTTTGTCATGGTCAGTTGCAAGCCTATCGTTGCAAAGCTCTTTATTATCTCGCAACATACGCCTATGCGTTCTTGTAATCGGGTCTTCTCTTCGTCGGTCCACTTTCCCAACACGAAGTCTATCTGTCCGCCATGATGAAACTCATTTCCTAATCCAAATCTAAGGCGTGCATAGTTCTGACTTCCCAACATAGCATTGATGTTTTTGAGACCGTTATGACCTCCGTCGGAGCCTTTCCCTTTCATGCGCAGTGTGCCAAAGGGGAGTGATAAGTCATCGACAACGACAAGAATCTTTTCCAAAGGAATCTTCTCCTTTTGCATCCAATAGCGCACAGCTTCGCCCGAGAGGTTCATGTAAGTGTTGGGTTTCAGCAGTATTATTGTTCTGCCTTTGTGTTTGAGTGTTCCTACTTCGCCATATCTCTCACCTTTCATCTCAACGTCGCTGTCCGCTGCCAATTGGCTGACTACATCAAATCCTATGTTATGACGTGTATGAGCGTATTCTGCGCCTATGTTGCCGAGTCCTACAACTAAATATTTCATTTCCGAAGTCCGCTTTCTATTCGTTGCTAAGTATATCTTCTATAACCTCTGTGAACACCTCTTTCGGCTCCATGTTGCAAGCTCTTATCTGTTGAGGAATGAAGCTTGTGACTGTCATTCCGGGTGTGGTGTTTACCTCTAACAGGCATATTCGGTCCTTGCAGATGATGAAGTCGATACGAGCTATGCCCTTCATGTTGAGCATGTCGTATACTTTTGAGGCTATGCTCTGTACCTTGTCTCGAACATCGTCGGGTACTCTTGCCGGTGTTATTTCAGAGGCTATGCCCGGTGTATATTTCGCTTCGTAGTCGAAAAACTCGTTCCCGCTCACCACCTCTGTCAGTGGGAATACCACAGTGCGTTGTTTTGTCTTATAGAGTCCGCATGTCACCTCTATGCCGTCCAAAAACGACTCCACAACCACCTCGTTGCTCTCGCTAAAAGCCTTCTCTATGGCACCTTTCATATCTTCGGCTCTCTTCACCTTGCTGACGCCGAAACTCGAACCTCCGGCTGCCGGTTTGACGAAGCAGGGAAGTCCCAGACGTTCTGTGATGCTCTTGACATCGTAGGGCTTACCTTTCATCACAACGGCCGAGTCGGCTACGGCTATGCCCATGCCACGAAGGTAGTTGTTGCAGATATATTTATCAAAAGTCATTGCACTTGTCAGCGACGGACATGTAGAGTGGGGTATGCCTATCATCTCCAGATAACCTGTCAGCTGTCCGTTCTCACCCGGCACGCCGTGTATCGTTATATAGGCGAAGTCTATCTTTGTCGTCTTACCGTTGGTACAGAACGAGAAGTCCTTTCTGTCAATGCTTATCTTGTTGCCGTCGACAGTGGCGTACCACTCTTTGCGTGTTATCTCTACGGGTATGAGGTTGTACCTTTCCGAATCTATGAATGTCATCAGTCCCGCGAGGCTCTTTGCCGACACTACGGCTTCTGACTGATAGCCGCCATATACTATTGCGATATTTTTCTTCATGATGCTTTCTTTTTATGGTGCAATATCTTGCTCGTTTATTGTCGTTTAGTTATCGTTTCTGTTGCTTATGTATGTCCTCCAACGTTCTATGCAGTCGGACATGTCCTTAGGTATTTCGGAGTCGAACTGCATATATTCGCCTGTCGTAGGGTGGACAAAACCCAATGTCTTTGCGTGCAAAGCTTGTCGGGGTAGTATGTCGAAGCAGTTCTGTACAAACTGTTTGTACTTGGCAAAAGTTGTTCCTTTGAGTATCTGGTTCCCTCCGTAACGTTCGTCGTTGAAGAGAGGGTGTCCTATATGTCTGAAGTGGGCTCGTATCTGATGTGTTCGTCCTGTCTCCAAACGACACTCCACCATTGTGATGTAGCCCAATCGTTCCAGTACCTTGTAGTGTGTGACGGCATGTTTGCCTATCTCGCTCTCGGGCGGATATACGTCCATCTGTTTCCTATCTTTCGTCGAACGTCCTATGTTGCCTATTATAGTGCCGTTGTCTTGTTCCATCTGCCCCCAGGCAAGGGCAACATAGCTACGTGTCGTCGTCTTGTGCAGAAACTGCTTGGCCAGAAACTGTTTTGCGTATTCGCTCTTTGCCACAACGAGCAGTCCCGACGTGTCTTTGTCAATTCTATGAACCAAGCCCGGACGTGGGTCTTTGGTATTGAAGAACGGCAAGTCTTTGAGGTGCCAAGCCAAGGCATTCACCAAGGTGCCTCTGTAGTTGCCGTGACCGGGGTGAACGCACATTCCCGGCTCTTTGTTGACTACCAAGAGGTCGTCGTCTTCGTAAATGATATTTATCGGAATCTCCTCGGGTATTATCTCTATCTCGCGCGGAGGATAACTCATCACTATCGTCACCACATCTCCGGGCTTGACTCTGTAGTTGGCCTTCACCGGCTTGTCGTTGACGCGTATGTTGCCTGCATCGGCCGCTTCCTGAACTTTGGTGCGTGAGGCGTGTTCCACTCTGTTGACGATGAACTTATCAACGCGCAACAATCCCTGTTTGGGGTCTGCGCTGAAACGATAATGCTCGTATTCTCCCTCGGTCGAAGTTTGCTCCTCCTCTTCGTTGTCTATGTCGTCAAATGCCTCGTCTATCTCGCTCTCTATATCTTCGTCTATCATCGTCATTCGCCAAATATATTAGGTTCTTCGTCTCCCTCATCGTTTACCATAGCGTCTATTGTAAGCTCCGTATTCGTCGTGAGCCAGAGTGATATAGCTGCTCCTGTTAGCTCCATTGTGCCGTTGCCGCCTGTGGGTGTCTGACGGTATACTGTGGCTTGTAGCGTGTCCTCTGATGTCTTCACTGTCTCGTCGAAGATAAGCGACCCCACGGAGAACTGCTCTTTGCGTATCTTTGACACCGCCTCAAGATATGTAGAGCCTATCAAATAGGGCACTACAGACATCTCGCCTCCACTGCCTTTGCCTACTATAAGTGTTATGCCTGTTCCTTTGGCTATGCGTGTGCCGGCTTTTATCTGCTCCTCACCACAATGTTGCTCCAATACCAGCTCATTGTATTCACTCGGAACATACTTCACCGACTCCAACTTAAGCCCTGATGTCTCCAAGACAACCTCCGCATTGCGCAACGAGTAATCCACAAGCTGTGGCATGATAGTCATCTCTCGTGTGTATGCATTGATGGTGAGAAATACCTTTCTGCCTTTCTTGACTTTCTTGCCTGCCGCAGGTATCTGGTCTACTATGGCTCCCGGTATAGCTTCGTTGTTATGTACCGAGTCTATCACTACATAGTCGAGGCCTACGTTATCCATCGTCTCGGCTATTTGGTTGACCGTCTGGCCCTCCAATGTCGGAACCAATATTGTGCGTCCGTGCTGCGTGTATATCGATAGGCTCCATGTTATGCCCAATACAAGCAATATTATTACACCTATGGCAATGACCACCTGCCACAAGAAGACTTTACTCTTTATGAATTCAAAAAATGTCATGTGTCTATTCTTTGAGACAAATGTAGTAAAACATTTCTGTATAAAACAATAAAAGCCCCGAAATACTTTCGGAGCTGTTTATTTCGTAAGGCAACTATTAGTAAGCCTTGCCCTTGTTTTCGTCAGATACAGTAAGTTTCTTTCTGCCTTTCGCACGACGAGCCGCCAATACTCGACGACCATTGGCTGTTGACATTCTCTGACGGAAGCCGTGCTTGTTAACACGCTTACGGTTAGATGGTTGAAATGTTCTTTTCATCGCTATAGTGTATTTTTGTTTCTTTTCCTTTACAATTTCAGTGTGCAAAGGTATATATTTTGTCGGTAGTTTCAAACACCTTGCTCAAAATTATTTGGTTTTTTAATCTTATTTCTCTCTTGATGTCTCCCTTTTGTGTTTTTACAAACTGTTTTTTCCCCTTCTGTGTGTTGTTTTTTTTCTATATCTTCCATATATTTGCGTCTATTAATAAGAAGTAGAACATGAAGAAAATACATTTCGTTAACGCTTTTCTCTTTTTTTTCCTTGTCTGTTGCGCTTTTAAGTGTGACAGCGACTTCTTCGACGACGAAGAGATACAGGTGGTGTGGCAGCTTGAGAACCGTACGCAACACGACTTCTCGCTAAAGGTTGTCAGACATAAGGGGCATGGCGTCAAAGATGTTGACTATATCGACCACAGACACGACCTCAAAGATGTCTTCTTCTTGGACGAGGAGTTCTATTTCCGTGAGGCATACCCGGAGTATGACGATGACGTTTTCCTCGACATGGACATTGAGTGTATCTCTATTGTCAACAAATGGGGCGATGTCGTCTACCACGAAGATAAGTCGTCCGAGACTCCCTTTTTCTTCGACCCGGACAACTGGTTGTATTACAACGAAGAGTGTGACATCGTGTGTGATCATAACATCGTAGAGTATTTCGAATACACGCTCGTCGTGACGGAACATATCCTCAATGCCTATCAAGACAGCATCGAGGCGCGCCGATGATGAAACTTTAGATTGTTTTTTTTATAGAAGTTTGGGGAGACAGCAGATTTTTTATTCTCTGTCCCCCTTTTCATATTTTATATGTTTAGAGGGAACAGCCGACTATATGCCTACTGTCCCCTCATCACCTCTTTATATATTGACCAAAAAAATCTCAGAACGTCACTCTTGCCTCTATGCCTACATGCAAAGGCTTGCCTCGCTGCGCAAAACGGTGATTCATGCTCTCAAAGTAAAAGGTGTCGTACTCCTTGCCTCCTAAGTTCTTGCCCCACAGCGTCACCGTCACATGCGACAACGACGCTGTCATGTTCGCCTCCAACAACGTATAACCTCCCTGTCGTGCGCCGTTCTCTTCCGTCCAATATATCTCCCCGGTATGACTCGCTGTCACTTCGGCCGTGAGACGCTTCAGCCTCTTGCCTCCCTTCGTTATCACTCCCTCGACCGACAACACTCCTGTCTGACGTGGTACGAAAGGTACGTAGTTGCCATTGTAACTCTCGTCGCCTGCGTAGTCCGTGAATTTCGACTCCGTCAGTCCGTAGTCGGCATTCATCGTCAGACGCCCCGCCACGATGTCATATCTCAACGACGCCTCTACGCCTGCCGACTTGCTCTTGCCGGCATTTACAACTTCGCGTCCAAGTCCGCCCGGAGCAAAACGTGCCACTTGCTGGTCCTTGGTTCGCATGACAAAGACCGATATGTCTGCCCTCACCTTATCCCATATTTTTAGATGTGTGCCGACTTCGTAGTTCCAACATATCTCCGGACTGTACGACACAGCAGAGGCTATCTCTTCGTCGGTTATCTTCTCCGCCTCCGAACTGCCCTTAAACGACGCACTCACCACATCGGAGAACATCTGCACGTTAAAGCCGCCACTCCTATAGCCTTTGCTCACTGTCATATATATGACGTTGTCGGGTGTCACGCTGTAACGTGCCGACACTTTGGGTAGCACGTTGAGGTAGCTGTTCTCGTCATCGCCTGTATACTCCACGGGCATGAAGGCCTTTATCCACCCTCCGTCCATCTTGATGTCGCACTTTATCTTGGCTCTCGTGTTGTATTCGAGTTGCAACTGCTCGTAGTCTATGCGCACTCCCGCCGTTAACTGCCACTTCTCCGAAGGGTGTAGGTCTATGCTGCCGTAGAGTGCTGCACCCTGTGCCGGCGTGGTGAAGAGTCCCGCTATCTCAAAGCCATCTTCGTCGAGCTTCACCTCTACAGGAGCTCCGGCCTCCTGCATGGCATCGTCCATGGCTCTCTGTATCATCTGCACTCCGCCTCTGTTGAAACGTACCGGACTGTCGATGTCTACCCACTGATGATATGCAAAAGCACCTACGACCCATCGACCGCCCATGAATGACATTCCACTTCGGTTTTTCAATGTCAACTCCTGCGTCACAGTGCGTTGTCTCTGCCCTTGATCCAATTCGAAAGTGTCGGTGGGCAGAAAGTCCTGGTCGAGGCTCATCATGTCGTTGAGCAATTGAAACGATGTCATCGACGTGAGTGTCGTGCTCCTCAGCTGATGCTGTATCTTGGCTCCGGCATTCACCATCGAACGCCAATATGTCGACTCCCTGTTGCTGTTTATCTTGCCTACGAGGTCGGACATCGTCTCCGCTCCCTCCGTCATGCCTCGGTATTCATAAGCATAGCCGCCTTCGTCGGTATGCTCGTAGCTCAGTGTGAAGTCCGCCTTCGTAGCTTCTGCCGCCAGCCATACCATGCGCAGACGTCCCCCGACCTGACTGACATGGTCTGAATAGATGTCTAAGTTGTCGTTGTGAAAATATCCCCTCTGCCTGTTGTAGAATGCCTCGCCACTCATCGCCAGACGCTCCGAGAGCTTCCTTCGGTGCGACAGACTTACCTTCATGCCTCCCGCCTTGTCGGTATAACTAACAGCCACTTCGCTACGTGCCTCCTGAAAAGGCGACTGCGTATATATATGTATCAGTCCGCCCATGGCATTACGCCCGTAGAGCGTGCACTGCGGACCGCGCAACACCTCTATGCTCTTTATGTCGGCGAAGTTAAACGAGAATGCCGACTTGTCGATATACGGCATGTCATCGACATACAGCCCCACGGCAGGGGTGTTGATGCGCGAACCTATGCCTCGTATATAGATGGCCGATGTCAAACTCGTGCCATAGTCAGGCATAAAGAAGTTGGGCGCTTTGCCGCTGATGTTTTTCAACGAACGAACTTCGGCCTTCTCCTTGACGCCTATCTCTATGGTGGTGGACGACAGGGACGACGTTGACAGATTGCCTATCTGCTTGACCGACGACGACACAGACACCTCCTTGAGGTCAAAGTGCGAATATATCGTGTCCCTAACACAACAGTTGCCCGCCCATGCAGGACAGACAACAGCTGTAAGAGTAACGTATGCCGCTAATACTATAGAGCGGTTCATCATTCGTGTTCCGTGCCTGTGTACGTGATATCGAAGATGATAGTCATCTTTGGCGATACAGGCAATTTCATGTCTATCTCAACCTCTATATTCTTGCCCATCTTCTCACCTTCCAATTCCTCTATAGTAGCGGTGTAGTCGACACCATCTTTCGTCAGTGTGCACTCTCCATTGCCGACAAAACTGTCCTCATCTGTCTTGAGCATCTCCGACACTACTATATCGCCATAGTTTACATCGCTGTATGTGAAGTCCTCGATGGTGATAGAGTACACATCTCCATTTTTCGAAATCTTCGCATATACATTCTCCTGTTCGGTCATGATATCCCTGCCCATGACAGTCACATTGCAGACCATCTTACCGAGGTATCTCCCCTCGATATTCACCTGTTTGTCGTCTTCATCATCGCTACATGCCGTAAAGCCCACAGCAGAGACCAACAACAGCATCAAACCAAATACTTTTTTCTTCATCGTATAGATATGTTTTATTTATGTGTGTTCTCATTTTGACATCAGAGCCATATCGGTGTTATCATGTGTAAGACAACATCTTATTGCAGATAGAGCAATACGTCATTGCCGATACAGATACAACATCAAATCGTTGGCAAAGATATACCAATCAGATGTTATATGTCAATCCTCATTTATGGGGATTTTCATCTTCCCCACAGCGAAAATGATTTTGAAAATTTCAGGTTATTCCTCCTTTTGGAGTGATGCTCGCAGTGCGCAACATCGGTAATGGGTTTTTCTTGGGTTGGTGTCCACTGTGCGCGGGGCACATACTTTTTTTGTGCGGACAGTCCCGCCTGCGCCTGAGCGAAGCGAAGAAAATGTAAGCAAAAAGAGTTTTCTGTATTAATTATCCACTGTACGTGGGGCAATTACTTTTTGCTGGGGTTATTGTCCGCTGTGCGCAACATCGGCAATGTGTTTTTCTTTATCTTTTGCCCACAATGGGCAAGATTGGCAATTCCAATTGCTTGGATTACTGCCAACTGATGACAATATCAACAATGGGTTTTTCTCGGGTTGGTGTCCGCTGTGCGCAACATCAGCAATGTGTTTTTCTGGGTTTATTGTCCGCTGTGCGCGGGGCACATACTTTTTTTGTGCGGACAGTCCCGCCTGTGTCTGAGCGAAGCGAAGAAAATGTAGGCAAAAAGAGTTTTCTTTTTTATTTATCCACTGTGCGTGGGGCACTCACTTTTCTGTGCAAACAGAAAAGTAAGCAAAAGAATTGCCGCACGGACGCCCTTTAGCTAAAAATTGACTCCAAAATGCTAAACTCGTCAAACTCGCTACGCTCAGACAGTGCCGAGTTCTTAACGCATTTTGAAGCCAATTTTCTTCACGCACAGGGCTGAAAGGTGCGGAGGCAGTTACCAAGTAGGGCTGTTGGTGTTAGTGTCGGGAGATTGAAGGGTTATTGAATTGGAATTGAATGGGGTTTGAGTAGGATTTGAATAGGTGTTAAATGGAAATTCAATAGAGCATGAATAGGATTTGGGTAGAGATAAAGAGGAAACTGAATAGGGTTTAAATGGTGATTGAATAGAAATTGAATGGAAATTAAATGGTGACTGAATAGGGATTGAATAGTATTTGAATGGGGTTTGGTTAGAGATAAAATGGAAATTCAAAAGGGCTTAAATGGCAATTTCTAAAACTTCCACATCTTCAAGCCCCAACCCAAAAGGTCAAAAGCCAACAGCCGAGATTACACCCCTCTACACTCGTCTATCTATACTAACTCCAACATATACGCCCATATTGTTTTATTTAATAATCTACTTCATCATTTTATTATCCAATAACACACCACGTATTTCTATATTTTCGCCAATGGTTTTACACACTATCCACCAACACAAAACCCTTAATATTCCTACATAAAACCAATATTATCCCACATCACCCCCAACACACCACACCCATCACACAACCGACATACACCCAATTTACCAACATAAAACCCCAATTATCCCCACGCCAACCCATTAATTCCCCCGACAATACACAACACAAAACCCAATAATTCAACAAACAAACCACCCATTCGCCCCAAAATATCCCAACACCAACAGCTTTACTTGGTAACTTTCTCCGCACCTTTCAGCCCTGTGCGTGAAGAAAATTGGCTT
>CALAUL010000017.1 GCA_937892255.1 uncultured Bacteroidales bacterium
ATAATATAATATAATATAATATAATATAATATAATATAATATAATATAATATAATTTTTATATAATTTATCTTAAAAAATCGCATTTTATCGAATTTGGAAGCAAAATACACGCATATAACTCTAAATATGAGATATGATAGCCGTCCCAAAGAAAGAGAAGCCAATTATTCAGTTTGATAGCACAACCCTTTGGTTTAGTTTATACCCATATTATATATCTATAACCTAAACTAAACCTTAATGCAAGAATGTGCAAAAATCTGCGTTAAAAAGTGTAACCGTGCAAAGAACTGGAAAATCGATTTTGCAGATGTTTGCATTTTCTTTTTTTTGACGGCAGTCATATTTAACTTCGTTTTCTTCCGTCACGACTCGGCAGAGTTCAAGCCCGCTTGACTATACAATAAGTTTTCCATCCTTGAAAATGTAAAGCCTGAATTTTAACGAAAAATTCAGCACGATATGGATTTGAAACGCTCAACTTACGAGGTATTACAGATTCTCAGCATATCGCTAACGGACAAAACTCATTTGCGAGATATATTCGATAAGACTAATTTCAATGATGTCAAAGAACAATTTGTTCCCCTCATCCGGTGTTGTTTAACTAATTATTAGCTCGGCCCTATTTTAACGGGACACTAATGATATTACATATTAAAAAGTATTTGTTATAAATACTCTTGCTTAATTTCTGGTCATCTTCTCTCCGCTATAAACCTCTTCAACAAGAAAGTCAAGAAGTAAGGAAAGGTATAGAACTTACCGTTAAAACCAATATTTTTATAACCCAATTTTATTCCATATTTTATATCAGGATATTGGCCATCACTTAGCAGCTTGTTAAGCGATGCAGTTGCACCATCATTGGCTTTTACTTCTACAGGAATAAGGGATTCTGCATCACGTACAAAGAAATCCATTTCAAGAGAAGGTTTGTCACTGCTATAGTAATAGAGATTGTAACCTTGCTTGACAAGCATATCTCCTACTATATTCTCATAAATTGCTCCTTTGTATGTGCCCAAATTCTTATTAGCTCTCAAATCCTCCTGTGCTTCTTCGTCAAGCGATGCAATCAAAAGTCCTGTGTCTTTATAATAAGTCTTATAGAGTTTAGGATCATAGTTACCCTTTAGGGGAAGTTCAGGTAGATTTAGGCAGTGGCAGATGTTTATAACACCGGCTTCAGCAAGCCATTCAACACAGCCAATATAATCTCTATTACGAGCATTTTTACCAATCTTGGTTATCTGGAAACGTTTGTTTTCTTTGGCTAAGAATGTAGAGATATGATTATATACAGCTTTAACCTTTGCCTTGTCTAAGCACTCTACATATTTAGTGATATCCTCTTCATAATCTTTGAGCAATTGTTTCTGTATACCCAAAGTACCACTGAAGTTCTTGTTCTTGATATATGTATTTACCACCTCGGGCATACCACCGATAGTTGCATAATCACGGAACAATTCAAAAAGAACATCCATCTGCAATTTGGCAAGAGGCTTAATCTCCAACATGTGTTGGTACAGTTCATCAATAAAATCCTCACTGTAACCCTTAGCCCAAAGGAACTCCTCGAAATCCATGGAGTGCATTTCATAATCTTCCTTATAGCCTACACTGTTGGATTCGATTTCCCGATAATTGATTCCCATCAATGACCCAGAACAGATAACATCAAAGCGTCCATCGAGCTTAAAGAATTTCAGTGAAGTAGCACAATTAGGACAGGCTTGTAACTCATCAAAAAAAGAAAAGAGTCTCTCTTGGAATAAACTTAAACTCAGGATTTAGTAGCGATATGTTTTTAAGAATGGTATCAACCTCAAAACCATCGTCAAAGATATTCTTGTATTTAGGTTGCTCTACAAAATTAATCTGTATAACCGTTTTATAGTTTTGACTGGCAAACTACTCTATAGAACGTGTTTTTCCAATCTGACGGGCACCTTTAATAATTAGTGGTTTTCTATCTGGATTGTTTTTCCAAGCCATCAAATAGCTATCAACTTTTCTTCTAAGTAGTTTGTCCATATCTAACATCTTTGATTACAGTTGCAAAGATAACATATTTCACATAATCTGAGCTATAAATACGTAGATATTTCACATTATCCCATTTGCTTTCATCCTATATTTTCACATTTTCCATTTTCCATCGAATAGAATGGCAGTACGAATAATATGAACCCCAAAACTCTGAGTGAACCTAAATCAGGAAATGACAAACATGAACCACATTCTACATTGCTTATGATGGTATGTGCCTTTGGAGGATATAAGAATGTGATGAATGCTTATGAGGTTGCGATGAAAGAGGGATATAAGATAGGTCCGTACGGAGATGCAATGTTGATAATATAATTGAGAGGTAATATAAATAAAATAGGCTGCCATAAGGTAGCCTATTTTATTTATATATGCTTACTTAAGCCAATTATTACATATTCTGGATTTGTTGGTCTAACCAACTTAGTTTGTCAGTAAATGATTTTTTAAGGCGAGCTATTGATTCATCAAAGGTCATTGTTTCATCTCCATTAACACGAGATGATATTGGCCATTTTGCAATGTTCATTTTGCTTGAATTGCGTATTTTGTTTGCTATTTCATCAATGTAATCTGAAACACCATCAAAGTTTACTTTTGCAATAGTCCATCGTTCTTTTACTTTAGCGACAAATTCTGCATCATTAAATAGGTTAGGGTAATATAAGTATTTTTTCAACATAAAGCTATTTGCTTTATTAGGCACAAAAGTATTCCAATCGTAATCCCACATTGGTCCCATGCATAGTTTCCCTCCATTATCTTTATGCATATACACTGATTTTGGGTGATCTGGTTCACTGTTAGAAGTTAATTCTACAGCAAACCAGTAATCGATGAATGTATTAATATCAATATAATCATTCCATTTTCTCTCTTTAAAACTATTAAACAGATAATCTTCCATTGTATTTACATAATTTTGCATGTAGTTTAGCATATCTGCAGTAAGGACGTCTTCATCAGGTTCCTTAAACATGTAAGGGAGATTCTTAATGCTCGACTTGAATTTATTGACTTCATCGTAGTATGTGTCTAGTTCAATCAAGAATCCGCCTGTTACATCTGTTTCGCCATCTTCGATTTCGTGAATATTAACTCGATTTTCATCAATCTTTATTTGTTCACATAAAAAGTAGTTTCCCAAATGTTTGCCATTAAGAACTAATTCGACATATTGACCTCGTGGTGTATAATTCATTTGAGTACAAGAGCCTAACTTGAAGGCAAGGCAATTTCTCATCAACGTTCTATCCATCCAGTTGGCGAGAAGAACCCATCTTTTATGTTTTGGCATTCCAAGAATTGAGGCTTTCTTATCAAGTTTTATTGCGTAAGGTTTTTTAGGATATCCCCAAGTCGAATTACCTCGACCTCTAATGCTTGTCGTACCTTCATAAGATGTAGAACCATCAGGGTTAATTATTTTCATTGTTGAGTTTTCTGTCCAAATCTCTTTACTTGTTATAGCTACGGAATTTGGAGTATTTATTTCAACAATGGGTAGTCCTGAATACTCAATTATTACTGTATATTCGTTTGCCTCTCCATTTTGGTCTACAACCCTGTATGAAACAGGAGAAGAAAAGTCGTTGTTTGTAATATCGCTTTTTTGTTCTATTCCATTTACAAGTACAGCATATCCGTTGCATGTAAATGTTGCAACAAGGTTATTCGCATTAGAAATATATGGTGTAGATACTTTAATTGTGTTTCCATCGATTTTTGCTGTTATATCAGATAAGACAGATGAAGGATTGTTTTTCTTAAGGAATGCGAATTCTGTTATAGTGTTGCTTGTAAATTGACAAGTTATTGCTGATGAGGATGTTTCTAATTCTTCGTTCTTATCATTTTTTGTTGTTATAACAAGTGCAATGTTATCATTATAATCTGTACTATTGCCTAGGTCTGTGATGTATGCTTTATATTGTCCTTTTTTTGCTACACCTTGTTCGTCGTATGCTTGTTCAACTTTTGATAAAACGTAGTTTGATGGTGTAGTTACATAAGACTTGTTGCCTCCCAAACGGTCTATTGATATTTCGCAATTGTCCGAGTTTGTGTCGAAATTAAAAGTTGCGTTTGATGGGTTTACTCTAAATTCAAGACACGTAGTATTTTCAGCACTTATGTAAAGAGGAGTTGTTTGAAGTATAGCAATGCTTGCTGGATTTATTACTTTTTTGTTGAATGAGTAAGTTGCTCCATTTGCCATTGTAATAGTCACTTCATTTGACGTGATGTCTTGTGTGATAGAATTGATAATTCGAGATTTATCTGATGTGAAAGGTGTTATTATGGTTTCAATAACTGTTTCAGGATCGTTGTATGCGTACAATTCATAGATGTAATATCCTTTGTCATTTGTTGTTACACGAATGCAAATTCCATCTTTCCCATTAGTACCGTCTTTTCCATCTTGACCGTCAACGCCATCTTTCCCTATACTCAAAATATTATTACCGTTGTTATCAGTTAGTTTTGAATAGGTTTTGCCTCCATCATATGAAACTGTCCAATACCTATCACTATCTATTGATATGAGTGGTGTTATACCATCTTTTCCATTGTTAATGTCAATTGATGTGTTGTCTGAGAAAGAGATTCTAAAACCAGAATCAATTGATCCAACGTTTGTGATAATCTTTCCATCATTGTAGGCACTTTCTAATGCTTTTACAGCTTCTTTGAATGTTTTCACTTCTTGTTCTACAACATCGAGTCGGTCTTCTATTTCATTTATCCGAGAACATGAAAATAGAGTAATCAACATAAGGGGGAAACATAGGTTGATAATTTTTTTTGTCATTTTATTATTTTTTCTACACTTGACTCATATAGTGTGGGTTATTATAAAACGGAAAGTGTGAGTCATATCAACTTATTCCCTAAATAGGCTCTGGACTGCCTGTAATATGAATAGTAAAATATAGCTCACACTTTCGCTATCGTGTGAGCTATACCCATCAATAGCAAGTGTAAGCGTCTTTTATATTCCAATATTACATGAATTGTCCAGATTCATTTAGGTGGAATACGTTAAACGCTTTCTTTATTTATGTATGTTGTTTTTACAACGTCGCAAATATAACAAATATTTCGTAACTACATAATACAAAAACAATTAAATGTTTAAACATATACAACTAACAACCGATGTTACGTCTTAGTGAGTTGAGAGGTTTTATAGTCTGTGGCAGTCTTACGGAAAAATCAATGGCAAAATCTCGGCATAAAACCGCAACAGAAAACCCCCTTCCCATCGAAACTATGTGGAGGGGTGATTTGTGGAGTGGTTGAGTGTGTGGAATATATTATTGTAGGACACTCTTATGCGTAGCTATGCATTCCACCGAGCAGGAAGTTTACGCCAAAGTAGGTAACAATCACCGTTAGAAAGGCCACGATGCAGAACGTGTGGAAGAAGATTGGGCGGCGGAACCAGCCAAGCGACTGCGAATGAAGTGCCGAGGCATAGACCATCATCGTGATGAGTGCCCACACCTCCTTCGGATCCCAGCCCCAATAGCGTCCCCACGACACATTGGTCCATACAGCTCCGATAAAGATTCCCGTAGCCAACAGAAAAACGGCAGGGTAAAGCATCAGTCGGCTGAGGATGTAGAGTGACTCGATCTCCTGTTCAGCATTAGAGCGAGTGTGGCGGATGATGAGTGCCGTTAGGCCATTGAGCATCGTAAAAGCCAAAAGCGTGTAGGCAATCATAATCACGACAACGTGTATGCTCAGCAGCGGAGATTGTAGCACGGGCATCAAATGTGTGATTTGTGGTGTCGCCTCGCCCATCATTGCCACCAGCATCGTAAAACCGCAGAGTAGCAGTCCGAAAGGTAAAGCAAGGCGGAATCGGTCGGCGAAGAGAAGTGTCAGTACCACGCTGCACCACGCCATAAACTGCATCGTTTCGAAGCCGTTGGAGAGTGGAACATGGCCGCTTAACATCCAGCGCAGGGCGATGTGGAACGTAAGATAGGCAGCAATGCACCCCACAATGACAAACAACGCAAGACGGAGCCATCGCATTTGTCTTTTTGCGCCATCGCACATAATAAAGAGCATAAAACATATTATGCCTAACGTTAGACAAGCCATCGCTAGCGGGCGATTGTAGTTCGACTCATTATAGAGTTGTTCGGCGCGGAAGAGCCACGGCTCGGGCACGGTAGTCGGAGCCTCACGGAGTTGATATTGACGAATCTTATCGACAAGCGTAGTGACCTGCGTGTAGTCGCGTCGTGCCACCTGCTCGGCCACTAAACTCAGGCTATTACCAATGAACAGCCACTGCTCGTAAGGCATTGTGCGGGGCAGTTGGTCCGCCAGCGAGTACCACACCGTCTGCTCACTGTCGGACTCATTGTATGGATATATCTTCAGTAGGCTACCCGTGCAGAGCATACTAACAAGATTGAATTTCTCGTTGGCACTCTCGGCATTGCGACGCAGAGCGTCATTGCCCGATTGCAGAGCCTCGTCTATTCGATAGCCATTCTTGTCGGTAAAGTCCGTCAGGGCAGCATACTTCCCCTCGATTTGCAGCAGTTCCTGTACCGCCGAGCCCTTGATTTTAATCATCGGTTCGTGCTTCCAGTCATCGTAGAAGAAGAACCAGCCCGTGAGCACCTGCTCGGCCGTAAGACCTTCGTAGGAGGTTTTGCCGTATAATTTGGCTGTAAAATCACGTGCAAGGGTCTGCAGGGGGCAGATGCGGTCGTTGTAGTAGATGTGCAGATTGCCAAACTCGGCAGCCACTTCGCGTGGCAGAGTTTGGGGAGTGGCCGAGGCGTTGAACGCAGAGACAAGCACCGCCACGGTAAGCAATCCACGTCGAAGGGCAGGATGGAGGAGCAGAAGACGGAATGTAGAGCCTCGCTGAAAGAAGAAGGCGATCATCGTGATGAGTAGCATTGCATAACCCGAGTAAGTTATACCAATGCCGTAAGGGTCGTACGATATGGCGAGCGATGTCCCCTTGCCGTCTCGGTCGTAGCCCGACTGATAGAAGCGGTAGCCACGATAGCGGAAGATGTTATTCATCGAGACCACGCCCTCGTGAGTCTGCGTACCATCTAAAACCTCTATATGGCTCACATAATCCATTGGGGCAAATGTACCCTCGTAGTATTGCAACTCAAACCCTTGTAGTTGGATTAAGAAGGGGAATTGTTGCGTCTGCCCATTTGAGAGCGTGAACTCCGTGGTTGCATCGTCACCCTCACGCAGATGTACTCGACCCTGAATGCCGAACAGATATGTTACTCCTGCACCCACCAAAATCAACAGAAACGAGAGATGCAGAGCGAAGGTAAAAAAGTATTTGTAGAGTTGTTGTTTTATGATATAGAATAGCGAAAGAAGGGCTGCAGCGCCCCACAGCGCAACCATCCACCACGCACCATAGATATGCTCGCGCACAAAGTCGCTACCCTGCTGTTTTTCTACAACGGTGGCGACCATAATAATCGCGGTGATAAGTCCCAGCGATGAAAAAGCCAATGTCCGTAATCTGTTTCTCTTCATTATCCTAAAAAAGCCCACCACTCCCTTGCGGGAGGTAGCGGGCATAGTTGGTTATTAAATAGCGTCAATAAACTTCACGATAGCGTCACGATCCTCCTTTGAGAGTGTGCGGAACTTCTCTACACTCTTACGGGCATCGCTCTTGGCGTTACCGTGCCACATGATAGCCTCCATCGTGGTGCGGGCACGACAGTCGTGCAGGCGGTCGGCCGTGGGCGAACCTGTAACCTTCTGATGCAGGCCACGTCCCCAAAGCGGAGTTGTGCGGCACCAGCCGGTGCGGATGTCGTTCTCCATGTGGAGTTTGTGCTGTACCATATCGGTGTATGGCCAAATCTTCTGATTCGGGTAGCGAGGCAACTCGTCGCCATCAAAGAAGCGGGCAGGGTCACGCACCTCATCGTTGCCCGTAGTCCACGAGGGACGGTGACAGTATGCACAACCTATCTCCTCGAAGAGCTCACGGCCACGCAATACATCCTCATCATCTACGTTACGTGCTGCGGGGACAGCCAAACCGCGGTGCCAAACCATCAGGTCGGTGTACTCCTCGTCGGTAACCTCTACGGGGAGGTTTTTTGAGGTGAGGTAGGCGTAGATACGCTCCTCCAATGTACCCTCCCAAAACTCGGCGTACTCCTTATTGGGATCTACGGTTGCAATATACTCCTCAAAACCTGCCTGTACCTCGGGGTCTTTTGATGAGTAGAGAGCGTATGTACCAGCCGCGTCGAGGTAGTGGAAACGGCGGTCGCTACGTGTGGCGTTGGTAATATTCCAGAAAGCATTAGCACCAGCGCCATCCTGCAACGGGCCACGGCTCATTGCATAGGTGTAGCGACGAACGTATGGCGTGCCATCACCACCCTGTGCGGTATTGGCGTAGTAACCCTTCCATTCGCCATTTTCGAAGTAGGCGGTATTCAAGCCGTTGGACATATAGCCATCCTTCTCCTGCTTGCGCCACTCGGCAACAATATCCTCGTCGGGAATAGCATCCAAAAGGCCTGTACCATAGATGCCGATGGTAGATTCCAACTTAACACCATAGTTGCCCAACTGATCGTAGCCCTGATTATATACATAGATTGCCTCCTCGGGCATCGTGACCTCAGGATACTGCAAAGAGTAGGTCTCGCCGTCGGGGAACTTGTTGCCCCACTCGTCTGTGTAGTCCAACCACTGCACCGTGATCTTGCTTTCATCCACGGGAGCCTTGAAAGGTGCTACGGCGTGGCTCTGCGGCATACCTGCAAGCCAAGGCACATAAGCCTCGGTATCCTTGTTATATACAACAAGCAGGTTACCATTGCCAATCTCGTTGGTGTTGAATGCGCCTGCCTCGATGCGCTTGCCGTGGCCATAGCCTGGGTGGCAGTGGATACAAGAAGTACGAATATACACGGGACCCAAACCTGAACGTACACCCTCCGTATTACTCATAAAAGGCTTCTCAAAAAGTGCCTCACCATTCTTGAACGACTGGTACATGCCAGCATTCTCAATTGATGCGGTGGGTTGCTCCAGGGCGTTGAATGTTGCAAGGTGTGTTGTTCCCAACTCGCCACCTGTATAGTACCACTCGGGAAGTTGTGCTATTTCAGTCTCGGGTGTTGGTGTAGGATCTGTATCGTCGTTGCTACAAGCCACCATTCCTAAACATAAGATGGCTAAAATCAAGTAATTAATCTTTTTCATAGTCGTTTTTCATTATAAACTGACAAGGGCGGGACTGAAGTCCCGCCACATATCGTTGCCTTATCACCGCAATTAATACTTCGACAACTCGGCCATTACACTCTCAAGAATATCTACCAAATCGGTACCTACTACCGTCACCGCATTGGCAGCCGCCGCACCTGATGCACTCTTTGCAAATGGTTCAGGTATTTCTTTAATAGCTGCGATACAGGTTTGTATCTGGTTTTTAACTTGAGTGTCCAAATCGGGATTCACAGACTTGATGTAGTCGCTTACCGATGCGTCGCCTGCAAGGCTACCCTCGTAAGCATTCTGTATACTGACGATATTACCAACGAAGTCATTGATCGAATTGAGGCTATAAGGTGACTCGATGTAGTTGCGATCCTCCTCGGATGAGCCATTGGCGGGGCGACCAATCTTAGTGTTGCCCACCTCGTCGGCGATGTCGATGCAGCCCTGCACCAAATCCTCGGCAGCCTCCTGAAAATTCTTGTAGCGACTACCGCCCTGACCAGCATTCTTCATACTCCAACCGTAGTCAAACGAAGGCTCCAGCTCGGCAGCCTCCATCAGCGCGAGTTTCTCGGGCGAGACATTATCAACACCTGCCCACGAAGCCTCCAGAAGGATGCACTGATCGCGCAGATCCTCCGCAACGGCGCAGAGGTAGATGAGCTCCTCCTCGGTGTAGTTCACATTGTGGGGAAGTGAGTTCTCGCCATCCTCGCTTAGCTCGAAGAGCATATACTCAACGGCGTGAAAACCCAGAAGACCATAGCCCAAGTTGGCTACATCCCACGCCTGACCGGCACGGATATTTGCCAGCAGCTGATCCATAGCGTTCTTGTCCAGAGGCCACGAATCGATGTGGGGGTCGATATTGTAATCGGCGGCAGCACCATAAAGGAATGCCTCGCTCTTCTCCCAATAGTCGCGGCAGGCGTTCCAGTGCGCACCAGCAGCCTTGACCAAATCGGTCGTGAGCTTGCCTGCAGAGAATGCCTCGTAGATGTTGGCGCAAGCATCAGCCATAAGGATTGCATTGTCTGCCATACCCTTATAGGTGGGGACAACCGTATTGTCGATGTAGGGGACAATGGCGGCCTTGAATGACTCCTCCTTCGTCGAGCCCTCGGGTGTAGGGTCGGGTGTGGGGTCATCGTTGTCGCTACAAGCGCTCATGCCCAGCGTGAGCATTGCGCTGAATGCAAAATAAGAGATAAATTTCAAGCTCTTTTTCATTTTGTCTGTTGTTTTAGATGTTAATACTTAATAAAAATCTGTTGCAAAATTACTCGGTCGTCTATTGCGTGGCAATACTCAAAAATTGGGTATTTTTTTCGGTTGCAACGTGCCGCCTAACTGATATTGAGTAATTAATGCTTGAAAAGGCCCGAGTAAGCAATGCCGATCGAGAACGAAGGCTCGTTGTTGAATGCCTTGTCCAGAAGTCTGATGCTATACTCTGCCTTGATTACGATGTCGCTGATGGGGCGATAGTTCAAGCCTACAGCTACATGCTGGCGGCCACACCATGCCGCATCCTGAATCGTGCCCTCGGTCTTGTACATCGAGTCGTAATACTCGTAACGACCGAACAGATAAAGGCTCTGACTCTGCAACTTGTCGTTATTGCCAATGCCGAAGAGATTGTAGCCAGCCTCTACGCCTACCGAGATAGCATCAGAGCCAATGGTTTGCTTGGGCGAGGGAGAGTCGTTGCGCATCGACATGTTGTATTTGGTGATAAGCTCCGAGTCGGTCAGATGACCATAGTCGAAGTTTCCACGAACGATCATGTCGTGAGCGTTGTAGCAGAAGTCGAAAGAGCCGATAGCCACCGTGCCCTTCACATCCTTATACTTCTCGTTAGCAGTCACACTCAGCGTATTTCTAAAAGAGTTTCCGACGTATCCACTCAACGAAAGGCGAAGTCCCTTCACTGAAAAGTTGTCCACACGGAAGGCACCTGCGTATGAGTTAGCAATCTTGAACTCGTAGGGGCTGCCTGCGCCACCTGCCACCCACGTCTGACGACCGAAGCGGTCCGAGTCAAGACCCGGCAGGAGCATAACCTCATAGCGCCATTTACCCACTTTTCCCCAGAGACTCACGCCCGTCTCGTGCCATGTGCAGGGCATAATAGTACTCTCGCCCTCGGGACGGTAGTTGGTGAAGAACTCGGTGGGCATATGGTACATATTGGTAGCACCCACGGGAACTATGATGTGCCCCATCTTGAGGTTGATCTTGCCGCTGAGCCACGCCTTGTTGATCCAGAACTGCTCCAACGCAACCTCACCGCCACGCTCGACCTCCGATTCGTACTCTCCTGCCTCCTCTTCCTCGATCTCCACGGCAGTCTCCGTGCCGCCGTGCTCAAACTCTATCTCCGTGCCGAGCGACCAGCCGCGTCCGAAATCATAACCCAGCCACAGCACAACGTGCGGCAAGTCGAAGCGACCGTGGCTCTTATCATCCTTATAGGTCTCGGCGTCGGTGTAACGCAGATATTTGTCGCTAAAGAAGTTGCGGGTATATACAACCTCACCATAACCGCCGATTGTCAGGCATGAGGGTTTTTCGCTTGATTGTGTGGTCTGCTCCTCGTTATTCGAGGGAGCCTCGCTCTGCTGGGCATAGGTCGCAGATGAAAGCGCTGTGCCAAGCATAAGAGTCAGTAAAAATCTCTTCATATTGTCTTCTTTATTTATTATACATACTCGTAAAACACTATTTTACCGCTTGCGAAAATATTAAGAGAGTGCAATGGAGACAATACTCAAAATTGCGTAATATTAGGGATGCCGAGTGCTGGCAAATCACTATTTTTAAGTATTGATTCGGGGTTAAGTTTTGCGTAACTTTGCCAGTGCAAATTATTCAGAAATAGATGTCCTCCAATTTGACAAGATATTACCCTTCGGATAAGATGCGAAGCCTTATTCGTGATAACTCGTCACTGCTGATGGTGATGAGTCGCTTTGGTATCTCGTTGGGTTTTGGCGACAAAAGCGTGAAGGAGATATGCGAGGCGCAGGGTGTTGATACGGCTACGTTCTTGGTTGTGGCCAATTTTATCAGCGGCAAGGGGGGCGACTATCGTGCGTTGTCACTTGCCTCACTTATAGAGTATCTGAAGCGTGCCCACAACTATTTTCTCGACTATAATCTACCCACGATACGCCGCCGCCTGATAGAGGCTATTGACTGCTCAGGTGCTGACGATGTGGCGTTGCTGATACTGCGTTTTTATGATGAGTATGTAACCGAGGTGCGCCACCATATGGAGTATGAAAATGAGAAGGTCTTTTCATATGTCGAGGAGTTGCTCAAGAACCGTATGAGCGGCACATATACGATTCGCTCGTTCTCGGATCGGCATAATAATATAGGTCCTAAACTCAATGAGTTGAAGGATATTATCATCAGTTACTATCCCGAGCGAAGTAACGATATGCTCAACTCGGTGCTCTTCGATATAATCAACTGCGAGCAGGATCTTAACTCTCATTGTCAGGTCGAGGATGCGCTGTTTGTGCCTGCCGTTGAGGAGCTGGAACAGCAGGTGCGTAAGAACGGCATACAGCAACCACAGACAGAGATGGAGGATAGCGACACCTCACGTGTAGAGGTGTTGAGTGTTCGTGAGAAGGAGATAATTGTCTGTATTGCAAAGGGAATGTCGAATAAGGAGATTGCCGATAGTCTGAACCTCTCGGTGCATACCATCACCACGCATCGCCGCAACCTCTCATCAAAATTGCAGATTCACTCGCCCGCCGGTCTGACGATCTACGCCATCGTGAATAAACTCATCGACCTAAGGGATATTCAGAGGTTGTAATAGTGCCGTACCAGATATAATCATATAGAAGAATATCCATCCGCAATAATGCAAAAGAGGAAGACTCTACATAGAACCTTCCTCTTTTGAAGTGCGCAGGATGAGACTCGAACTCACACGACCGAACGGTCACTACCCCCTCAAAGTAGCGTGTATACCAATTTCACCACCTGCGCGATATACACTTTCGAATGCTGAGCGGAAAACGAGACTCGAACTCGCGACCCCAACCTTGGCAAGGTTGTGCTCTACCAACTGAGCTACATCGACATCACCTCTCACGGAGGATAAGATATGGCTTGAAGTACCTATACATGAGGCAGCATACAAAGAGGACAACGTAGCAAGTGCGACGAAGCTACAGACGGCGCGTGCGCTATGGGGCAGTCGTTCGATGGCACGGCGGATGTGAATGGAGATATGGAGTTTGCGCCCAGCCTTAATGGGCGTGTGTTGCGAATATTTACTGGTGGTAGCTTCTGCCTGCAAGCGCCTACCACAGGCGACTGGACATGTGGCTTCTTAGGGCGTAACACTGCCAACACGCAGAACTTAGCAGGTTTCGGGGTCTTCGGAACGGCTAACACCATCAACTACTATTATATGGGTATAGGTCACGGTTCACCATGTTTCAAGGTGACACCCGCTGGCGACATGACAATCAACGGTTCCATGGTAGCTAAAGGTGATGTGACGGCATATTCTGATGCACGAGTGAAGAGCGACGTCGAAGAGCTATCGCCGAGGGGTGAGTTGCGTCCGGTGTCATACATCAAAGATGGCAGGCGAGGGATAGGATTCATTGCACAAGAGGTGCGCGAGGTATATCCGGAGCTTGTAAGGGAGGATGAAGACGGGATGTTGAGTCTTAACTACAACGGGTTGGTGGCTGTCCTCTACGCCGAAGTGCAAGAACTAAGAAAAGCGTTGAGAGAAATAAAGGGGTAATGTTTGTACTTTTCAATTTGGGGATTATAATTGTATAATACCGAATCAAATTGGGATAATAATGTTTTGTATATTGACAATTGCCTTATTAAAGCAAAATATATTATATCTGGAGAATATACTATTAAGAATGGAACAAGACTTATAGGAAACAGTGCTTTCAGAGATTGTCGCTCTCTTACAAGTATGACAATTCCTGAGAGTGTAACAGAGATAGGAGAGAGTGCTTTCTATAATTGTAGCTCTCTTACAAGTGTGACAATTCCTGAGAGTGTAACAGAGATAGGAAAAGGGGCTTTCTATGATTGTCGCTCTCTTACAAGTGTGACAATTCCAGAGGGTGTAACAGAGATAGGAAAGTATGCATTCTATAATTGTAGCACTCTTACAAGTGTGACAATTCCTAAGAGTGTAACGGAGATAGAATGGTATGCTTTCGAAAATTGTAGCTCTCTTACAAGTGTGACAATTCCTGAGAGTGTAACAGAGATAGGAGAGAAAGCTTTCAAGGGTTGTAGCTCTCTTACAAGTGTGACAATTCCTGAGAGTGTAACAGAGATAGGAGAGAGTGCTTTCAAAAATTGTAGCTCTCTTACAAGTGTAACAATTCCTGAGAGTGTAACATCAATAGGAGAGAAAGCTTTCAAGGGTTGTAGCTCTCTTAAAAGTGTGACAATTCCTGAGAGTGTAACAGAGATAGGAGAGAGTGCTTTCTATAATTGTAGTTCTCTTACAAGTGTGACAATTCCAGAGAGTGTAACTGAGATAGCAGAGGATGCTTTCAATCGTTGTAGCGCTCTTACAAGTGTGACAATTCCTGAGGGTGTAACTAAGATAGGAGAGAGTGCTTTCAGTGGTTGTAGATCTCTTACAAGTGTAACAATTCCTGAGAGTGTAACGGAGATAGAAGGTTTTGCTTTCAGTGGTTGTAGCTCTATTACAAATGTGACAATTCCTAAAAGTGTAACGATGATAGGCAATTGGGCTTTCGAGGATTGTAGCTCTCTTACATGTGTGACAATTCCTGAGAGTGCAACAGTGATAGGAGGGAGTGCTTTCAGCAGTTGTAGCTCTCTTATAAGTGTGACAATTCCTGAGAGTGTAACTGAGATAGGAGAGTATGCTTTCTATAATTGTAAAAATCTTAGAGGTGTAACAATTCCTGAAAGTGTAACGAAGATTGGAAATTATGCTTTCTATAATTGTAAAAATCTTAGAGGTGTAACAACACCTGATAGTGTAACAGAAATGGGAGAAGAGGTTTTCGGGAAAGATTAACAATACCCTACTACCAACTCTTCTCCCAAACATCATCCGACACATAACACGAACATTCAAATTCTAATAACTACCCTGTTCACCCTCTCTTCACCCTAAGAGAGGGTGTTTTTATATACCCTCATAATATTGCACACTTAACGTGACTCTGTCTCCTCTGCAATTATACCCAAATCTTATAATAAATAGCGATACTTTCTATCGCTAATAGTTTTGATAAAACAAAAAATCACACATTATAGTATTTCCACTGCAATGGCAGTGTACAAAGCGATCGTCGAAATCTCGTAAAGCGGAGCGAAGCGACAAAGCGAAAAACGAACGGCGCTGGAACTTCATTCCAACGCCGTTTTAATATAATAATGGCGTAAGCCAGTCGAAAAATTTTTGAAAAGGGGGATACCCCACAGAGGTGCGTTTTGTTTTGGGAAAATGAGCGCTTCGTTCAAAAAAGGCGAAACGCTTCGTTTTGCGGATTATATAAAAACACCTTTTTCAAGTTCGTGAAGAAAAACTAGAAATACCATTCGTCAACGATAAAGTGTCATTCGTCAAAGGCAGAATTTGAAAATATTGTCATTCGTCAAAAAGAAGTGGCACTTCGTCAAAAGAATGCAAATAGATTTTTTTGAAAAAAACAGAGTGTATAACTTTGCTCTCGGAGAAAAGAAAAAAGATATAAAATGAAGCATTTAACAATTACTTTTGGACTTGCTGTTGGTTTGATATGTGCCGCAATGTGGTACAATAAGACTCAGAGCAATGACATGGAGGCCGGAACTGCTACAATTGCTAAAACAATTGTTGAGACTGATGCAGAAGGAAATGTTACTTCTGAACTTACGATGGTTATTTCGGGTAATCGTTGGGTCGAGAAATCGAAAAAGGAGATAAGCTACGCTCAAGGTTGCAGGACTGAGTTAAACTTCGATTATGTAAATGGTATTTGGGTTGAAGTATCGAAGGTGGTTAAAATGTATGGGGAGTATGAGACATTGAATAACGAAGTCTGTTATGCTATGTCTAACAAAGAGTGGATAGAAAAGGGAAATAAGACTTACACAGATTTGAGTCTTGATAATGGCCTGTTAGAAGACTTGGTTTTCGATAAAGATGGAAACTTGATTATGAGTGCGACTTATGAGTGGAACGATAATGCTAAAAACAAAGGTGTAAACAAAGTAGAGTACGTATATGATGGTAACGGGATGCCTTGTAGAATGATATCATACGCATGGGACGGAGAGTCGTGGAGCAAGGAACAAGTATCAGATATATTGTATGTATCTATGATGTATAGATAAACATGGAATCCTTATAATTAAAATAATATATTCTCACCGCATAATCGGCAACTGACAAGTTTGAAGGGGAGTATTCGTAGCAATACTCCTTTTTTTGTTTTTGTGAGATTGACGAAAAAGGAAAGAAGTTGTATTCAGATAGCCCGATTACAGCTTATGTTATAATAGATGTAGTTGTTGAATTGTTTTGAGCTTTTTTATTCTTCAAGGCAACTTGTGATAAAACGAATTTTGGGTAGAGAGTTAGACCAGAGCAAAGACGTGTCGACCACAATTGGAGCGATGTTTATGGCAGGAAAAAGTCGTAGAGAGTGTGGCATCATATCAGAATATCATATTTCGAAGTGTTTATGTTACGATGTATTCGATAGAAGATGAGTGATGTGATTGTAAAAAGAGTGAATCAAAAGTACTAATTGTAAAAAACTTATTATATTTGTCTTTATTTATAATATGTAACATAATGGGTTGGAATTTATTTTCAAGGAGCAAAAGCAAGGTGGCGAATGTCACAAAAAGTCAGTATGGTAGCGCAACTGAGTTCCTTTCGGATAATATAGCAGACGTCAAACGTCTCTTATCGTCGGTCGGGTATAATGATAAACATAAACGATTGGTGGATTTGGCGTCAATGACGGGATGTCAGGTGTTGTTGTTGTGTTCTAAGATGAATAATATTGACACATTTAAAGTTATAGATTGTTCGGACACCTCATTTGACGTAATAGGTTGTGAATTTACGTGGCAACACAATCAACCTGCGGCGTCGTCAGATGCTGTCCTTATGTTGTCAAAGTTGCCTTTCCCAAATATAAGTGCAACGAGTTTCATCTCGGTGCCGATAAAAAATTCGCACAATATTTTATCGGGTATCTTGTTGGGACTATCGTTTAGCAAGATAGATAATCCTGATGCCAATGTTCGTCTTTTGCATATATTGGCTCAGCCGTTTGATGCAGAGATAGAGTGTGAACGACTGAAAGCGAAGCAGGGACAGTATGACCAACGCATTTCATCGTTGAATCAGACAATAGAGATACTGAATACTGACTTAACACGAGAAAGAGAGAAGTCGTTGGAAAGTCGAGAATTGCGTTCTACATTCTTGACAAACTTTAGTCAGGAGATACGTACTCCGATGAATGCCGTCGTTGGATTTGTAGACCTTTTGGAAACAGCGCAGACAGATGAGGAAAGAATGGAGTTTGTTGGTATCATAAAGCAAAATAGCATGCTATTGTTGAAGGTAATAGACAACTTAATCGAGATATCGAAGATGCAGACCAGTTTCATGTTTAAGCCGGCAGAACCTCAACAATTAAACGAACTGCTCCTTAATCTAAGGATACAATACGAGGGAAAACTAAAGCAAAGCGGAAAGAAAATACCAATTATAACCTCGTTTGCATTGTCTACGCCTGACGATACGGTGTGGAATAGTTCGGAAATAATAACAAAGACAATGGATTTGTTGTTGGATAACGCTTGTAAATTCACAGAAACGGGAGAGATAATGATAGGTTATACTACGAACCAAAAAGAGATGACGTTCTTTGTGAAAGATACGGGAATAGGCATACGCAAAGGGGAAGAAGATATTATTTTCAATATGTTTTCGCAAGGAGAAGATGTGGCAGGATGCGCAGAGGGTGGTGGCATAGGTCTGGCATTGGCACGTAAATATGTAGAGCTGTTGAATGGAAAGATATGGGCTGACACCGATTGTGAGGAAGGTGCAAAATTCTGTTTCGCTATACCAATGGAAAAGCTATAGTATAAATATCTTCTTGTAAAACAGATAATTATGGTGCCTATATATAAGATGGATGAATATCTACAGCCGTATGCGTCGATAATAGATGGGCGTAGAGCTAGGGTTGTAGCCAAGATAGAGGACTTGAAGTGTGAGTTCGGTTCGTTGAAAGACTTTGCTTCAGGACATGAGTATTACGGATTGCGTAGAGAAGGAGATAGATGGATACTGAGGGAATGGGCTCCAAATGCAACAAAGATTTATGTCATAGGAGGATTCTCCGAATGGAAAGAAGACTCTCGCTATGAGATGAAACGTTTGGAGTATGGTAATTGGGAGTTCGTCTTTCCGGAGGGAAGCATCAAGCATGGTGACAAGTACAAGATGTCGGTGCATTGGAATGGAGGACAAGGCGAACGAATACCAGCGTATGCAAATAGAGTCATTCAGAATCCCGAGACATACGTTTTCGATGCACAAGCGTGGCAGCCGGAGAAGCCTTTTGAGTGGACAGACCGTGACTTTGAAGTGAAGAAAGGTACACATCTGATATATGAAGCACACATAGGAATGTCGGGAGAGTCGGAGGGTATAGCTTCATTCAACGACTTTCGAGAGAAGGTCTTGCCTCATGTTATAGAGACCGGTTACGATGTGTTGCAACTCATGGCGATACAGGAACACCCGTACTACGGTAGTTTTGGTTATCATGTCAGCAACTTCTTTGCTGTATCATCGAGATTCGGCACACCTGAAGATCTAAAGCAACTTATCAATGAGGCTCATGCAGCAGGAATAGCAGTTATAATGGACATAGTTCATTCACATGCTGTAAAGAATGAGAATGAAGGCATATCGCGTCTTGACGGTTCGACAGACTTGTATTTCCATTACGGAGATAGGGGAAATCACCCGGCATGGGACTCGCGTTGTTTTAACTATGGTAAACTTGAGACACAACGTTTCTTGCTGAGCAATGTGCGTTACTGGATAGAGGAGTTTCACTTTGACGGATACCGATTTGACGGTGTGACATCGATGCTTTATTATGACCATGGTTTGGAGAAGGATTTCACTTGTTATGCGGACTACTTCACCGGTGGAGAAGATGAAGACGCTGTGCTGTATTTGACATTGGCAAATACTCTCATTCATGAGATAAAACCATCGGCTTTAACGATAGCGGAAGAAATGAGTGGTTTCCCGGGAATAGCTGGTCCCTATGAGAGTGGAGGCGTCGGCTTTGATTTGCGTCTGTCGATGGGTGTGCCCGATATGTGGATAAAGTTCATCAAAGAGTTGTCGGATGAGCAGTGGCCGGTAGGAAAGATATTTTACGAGTTGCAACAACATCGTCCGGAGGAACAGACAGTCAACTACGCAGAGAGTCACGACCAGGCTCTTGTAGGGGATAAGACGATAATATTCCGCTTGATGGACAAGGATATGTATACCGATATGAATTGCGAAAGTCAGAATCTTGTTGTAGACAGAGGCATGGCTCTTCATAAGATGATACGTTTAGTGACGCTCTTTACCTCGAGTGGAGGATATCTGACCTTCATGGGCAACGAGTTCGGACATCCGGAGTGGATAGACTTCCCACGAGAGGGTAATGGTTGGAGTTATAAATATGCGCGTCGACAATGGGATTTGGCAAAGGCTGATTACTTGCGTTACCACTACTTGTTGGACTTTGAGAAAGAGATGATAAAGATATTCAGAGATATTGAGTATCCCAACTATCCGTATAGATGGTACGATTGTGACGAGACGCAGGTGTTGGCATTCTCAAGGGGAGATTATTTGCTAGTTTTTAATTTCAGCCCGACAAATTCGTACACCGACTACGGGATACCCGTGCAAAAAGGAAGGTATAATATAGTACTCTCTACCGATGAAGGACGATTTGACGGCTTTGACAGAAATGATATGTTCTTTGTCTTCTATACTCAGCGAGAAGATAATAAAGAAGTAGTTCATTTGTATTTGCCTTCGCGTTCGGCAATGATATTAAAACGTCGTGACATTGTTAGAATCAGATAAATGACAATTAAGGATATAGCAAAGAAGGCGCGTAGTGTGCGTCGATTTGATAATAGCAAGAAAATTAGAAGAGAGGAACTGGAGTCAATGGTTGATACAGCGCATTATGCACCCTCGGCACGTAATGCTCAGACTTTAAAGTTTATAATAGCAAACACCAAGGAAGAGTGTGAGAGCATATTCCCATCGCTGTGTTGGGCTGGATATCTGCCCGATTGGCACGGACCCAAAGAAGAAGAAAGGCCAAGTGCATATATAGTTGTCCTACATGATAAGACATTGGGCGCATATAGTGCGGTAGATGCAGGACTTTGGACTCAATGTATAGTACTTGAGGCAGCAGAAAAGGACTATGCAACATGTATAATAGCCGCTTTGGACAAGAACAGACTTGTTGAAACATTGAACTTAGACACTGAAAGGTTTGATATAGTACATGTAGTAGCGTTGGGCAGTCCGGTAGAAACCGTCGTAATAGAGGAACTGCAAGACAACGAAATAAAGTATTGGCGAGACTCGGAAGGAGTACACCATGTTCCCAAACGTGCAACCAAAAGTCTGATATTGAAAGTTGTACTACTTCTCATCATAATGATGTTGGCTGAATGTAAAGTGTATAGCCAAGAATCATCACAAAAAATGCTGTTTTCGGGAATAGTCTTAGATGCGGAGACGCTCAGACCGTTGCCTGACGTAATAATGTATGTCGGCGGACAAATATATGGGGCAGATGACGTAGGACGAGTCTTGGCGTATGCCAACGTTGGAGACACCCTGCGCATGACACATATAGGATACCAAGATGTATATATAAATGTAAGCGACACGATGTACAATAATAACATCTTTTCGGTTAAGATGTCGCAAGATACAGTGCACATAGCCGAGATTGTCGTCAAACCACGTCCGATGAGGTTGGCAGAAAAGTCCCGTTTTATGCCTCTCGACTATAAGAAAGAAGACATCATTGCTCGGCACAATTTCAAAATGTCTACACGAATAGCCAAAATGCAAAGGCCTACGCAATGGGACGCTCAGATGAATCAGTCAAATGCTATCTCGCAATATAAAAATCAGCAAGTCAACCGACACATGCTCGGACAGGATCGAATGGTCGGAGTAGGAATAGGAACTATAATGTGGATAGTAGAGACGATAAAGAAAAAAAGGGAGAATAATGGCGATGATGACAAGTTGGTGAATGAAGCAGAGATAGAGTATCTTTTGGGAAAGTGACAAAGTCATGAGACTATCCGACATTCTGTCTGTCGGATAGTCTCATGTAGTTTTGCTAACGGGAGCAGCGTGTTTTTGCCCCAGGGCGTTATAATCTTATAGAAAAGTTTTTAAGGTGTTCGTTAATCATGTCGGGAGGAACGAACGACTTTATTGCGTCGGCAAGGATATTCAAAATCTTTTGTCGGACGAAGTCGTTCTTGATGACAAAAGATACCTCTCTGAATGGTTCAGGAAAAGAAAATACCTTAACATGTTTCTTGCGCTCTTTCGAGAGAAAAGGAATCTGTGACTCCGGAATGATAGTAAAACCTCCGTTCTCGTCTATAATGTTGAGCAGTGTTTCGATGTGTGCACTCGCATAAGAGGTGTTGATGGTCTGTATACTTTGAGGTGTCTCGGGGGTGGATTTGAGAGGAAATCCGTCATGAAGAATCCATAGACGTCCGCATGATAGTTGCTTCTGGTTGATGGAACGACGTTTGTGAAGCGGGTCAAATTGTGATATATAAGCAACGAAGCGTTCTCTGTAAAGAGGAATAGTGAGATAATCGGGGTCGGAATTCGGATATGAGGTGAGAGCAATATCTATTTCGTTTGTCCCTAATTTTTTGAGCAGATTAGGCGAGAGGTCATCGCTGAGGGTTAAACAGATTTTAGGATGATTGACCGTGAGAAACTTTAGGAGTTTGGGAGCAACGAACGGTGCGACGGAAGAAGATATTCCCAAACGCACATTCCCTATTGCGGACTCTTTTCGAGAATCAATCAACTCTCGCACTTGGGAGGCGTTGTGGAGTATTTTGCGAGCTTGTTGCAAAATGACCTCTCCGACATCCGTAGGTTTGATAGGATGACTATTTCGATCGAAAATCGAGACGTCTAATTCGGCTTCTAATTTCTGAATCAGCGAAGATAATGTAGATTGTGTCACTCCGCATGATTCGGCAGCATGAGCAAAATGCCGATGTTTGTCTACTGCCACTATGTACTCCATCTGTTGTAAAGTCATAATAATAAAGAGTTTAAAATGGCTTGTTGTCTATGTATTGTTGTCTGTTATTCTATTTATTTTTTCGATAGCAAGATAGAAAAAATCTGTTTGATTATATCATCGGCACTAAATATTTTTGAACATCGAAATAAAATAAAGAAGACAACAAAAACTAACAATTAAAACAACAGAGACATGGAAACTAAATTTTACAAATGCCTTATTTGTGGCAATGTGGTGACAAAAGTTGTAGACTCGGGCCAACCTCTTACTTGTTGTGACGAAGAGATGGAAGAACTTGTTCCCAATACGGAAGATGCGAGTGAAGAGAAGCATGTTCCCGTGGTGACGCAGGTCGACCCGTGCAAGATTAATGTTCAAATAGGAAGTGTTGCGCATCCTATGTCGGCGGCTCATCATATTGAGTTTATTTACGTTGAGACCAAACACGGAGGAATACGCATAGACTTAGGAGATAAACCTGAGGCTGAGTTTTGTGTTTGTGCCGATTCCGCTGTTGCAGTCTATGAATACTGCAATATCCACGGACTTTGGAAGATTACGCTTTAGCATGTTTTGGTAATGGCGGGGGTGAGTGCCGTGATGGCATTTCCCCTTCCCTTTCTCGAGTAGTTCATTTCAGAGCTATAATTAGATACAGGTTTTTAACGGTTATTGATTTGGTAGTGTCCGACAGATGTGATATTTGTTGGACGCTATTTTGTTGTATTGTCCGTTCGTGTGATGCGAAAATAAGAAAATATGTATATATTTGCGATAGACAACTAAACGCAAAAGATATGATAATGAGAAGATACTTATTGGCTATGGCTGCTATAGTTGGCAGTGTGGCTGTCAGTGCGCAAAATAGCGTGCCGACATCGGAGGATTATGAAAACATGGGTTCTACACGTACATTGGTTGTGAAGGACGATAACATCATGAGCGATTTTAATTTGAAAATCGAGTCGGTGATGGAGAAAGAATGGAAGCCGACACAGTTCGACTTTATCGACAGAAAGGAGTTTGAAGTTAAAAAGAACGATCCGTCGTACTCTTTCTTACTTACTACGACGGTGACTTACGAGAAGGACAAGACAAAGGCAAGATATACATACTTGAGCTTCTTGATGGGTAAGGAAAAAGCCAAAGTAAACACTATGCCGGACTTGATTTCGATACCATTGGCTTATGCGAGTGTGCAAGACCAGAAGTATGTCTACAAGATGAGTGCTTTCATACGTTTTATACAGAAGCACGTAGAGCTTATGAAAGAACAGCCTAAGCTGATAAGCAAGACTCCGCTCATGTACTACAACAAGAATATTAACAGCCTCGCTAATAAGACGTTGTATTTGGTAAAGGAGGATTTGGAAAAGAAGATGCAGACAGAGGCGGCTGTGGCAAAGGTGTACCCACATAAGTTTAAGTTCGTTACGGAAAAAGATATAGCCGAAGCTATAGACAAAGGCGAAAAAGATGTCGTATTCCTTCACAAGGTAGGACCTGAAGTTGCAAAGTATAACACACGATGCTTCAAGATTATCATGGGGGCAGACGATAGTGAGATTTACTATTTCGATTGGCACAATATTGACAAGAAGACTCCCGACAGACTTTTGGAGCGTGACTTTAAGAAGATGGGTAAGCAGTAATGCAGCGTACAGTATTATTCTTTACGATATTGATAGGCATCACCTCATGCTCTCGTGACGATGGCGAGAAGTATCTGCGTGATGTCTATTTTGCTAATCATAGCGAGGTGCTCGGCGTGGGTGAGACTGAGCAGTTGAAGGTTATGTATTATCCTGAAGGTTCCAATGCCGGGATACCAGAAGAACCCAAGCAGTGGAGCTCTTCGGACGAGGCAATAGTGAGAGTAGACTCAGCCGGAGTAATCTATGGAGTGTCGCCCGGAATAGCGACGGTGACAATGTGGTTGGGGTCGTTTAGAGCTATGACGGAGATATATGTCGATGAGGTTTATGAGTTTTCGGACTCGCTGTTTTTGGAGTATTGTCTGTCAGAGTTTGATGAGAATGGAGATGGCGAGTTGCAAGGTCTTGAGGTCTTCGACATAGAGAGTCTTGATGTGTCGTCGTTGGCAAGGCACGAGAAATGGATTTCACTCGATGGCATTGAGAAGTTTTCCTCGCTGAAGACGTTGAAGATTTCAGGACTGTTCATTTCAAGAATAGACTTGTCGCAAAACACGGAACTCAGAGTCCTCGATTGTTCGTTGGCAAGGATTGCGTCTCTTGATTTGACAAACAACAGCAAACTCGAGATGTTGGATTGTCATGGAAGTATGAATCTTTCGGAGTTGAAATTCGGGTCATACGACGAATACGGGCTGTGCAACATAAACGTGATAAACTGTTTTGGCTGTTCGATAGGAGAATTGGACTTGAGCCGATGCGAGTTTTTGGAATATATCGATTGTCGAGACAACAAACTGACGAATTTGGATTTTAGCAATTCGTCGCTACTTACACAATTGTGTTGCAGTGGCAATGAGATTACAGACATCGTCTTTGCAGAAGGCTTTGATATGGCGCAACTGAAGATGTACGACAGGTGAGAAGTTCGTATCCCGTCACAAGACAATAAGAAATATTGTGGAAATTCGGACAATAAATCAGTAAAGGGAAGCGTTTTTAAGAAAAACAGACACGACAATGACAAAAGAGCAACCGGAGAATGTCTCTAAATGGGAAGAGTTTAAGAGCAGCGTGATGCCTATTGTGAGAATATTGTATTTCCCCTCGGACAATAAGAATAAAAAGATGCGTTGGGTGATAAACATCGGTAAGATAGTTTGTCACGTAGTTGTTATTGTTGCGTTGTTTGTGATGTTGGTGTATGTCGGAGCATTTGGTCATTTGCCGACACATGAGGAGTTGAGACAGATAGAGAACGTGGACGCATCGGAGGTCTATTCGGCAGACCAGAAACTTCTGGGACGTTACTATCGTCAGAACAGACTGTCGGTAGATAGTTGTGACATCTCGCGCCATGTGGTGAATGCACTCATTGCCACAGAAGACAGTCGTTTCTTCGAGCACAAAGGAGTAGACATGACAAGTGTAGCACGTGTCTTGGTGCGCACATTTCTACTGTTCGATTGGAGTCAAGGCGGAGGAAGCACCATAAGTCAGCAACTTGCAAAGAACCTCTATCCTCGCGAGAATTTGTGGCTTTTGACTATTCCGGTGGCCAAAGTAAAAGAGATAATCATCGCCCAACGTTTGGAAGAGGTATATACGAAAGATGAGATATTGACATTGTATCTCAATACAGTCCCCTTTGGAGAGAATGTATATGGCATAGAGGCAGCTTCGCAACGCTTTTTCAGTCGTAAAGCGAAGTGGCTCGAACCGCATTACGCTGCCACATTGGTGGGAATGTTGGCTGCCAACACAGCATATAACCCGAGGTTAAACCCGGAACGCTCTTTGGAACGTCGCAACATTGTCTTGGACCGTATGTGCTCGGCTGGTTTCTTGGACTCTGTCCAAGTGCAGGCATACAAGGCCAAACCTCTCGGTGTGAAATACAACAGAGTGGATAATGAAGCAGGCTCGGGAATATTCTTTAGGTCTGTTGTCGGAGTGCAAGCACAGACGATATTAGACGTCCTCTACGGAGAAAAACACTACAACATATACACCGACGGACTTATTATCAACACCACCATCAACTCTCGTTTGCAGACGTATGCCGAGCAGGCTGTAGCTTCGCACATGGAGAAGGTACAAGCGGCATTTGACAAACAGTGGGCCGGTCGTGAGCCGTGGGGAGAAAAGACAACGATATACACGAGAGCTTATAAGCAGTCGGAGCGATATAGGGAGATGGTGAAAGCCGGTTATCCCGAAGACTCGATAGAGGCGGTGATGAATAGACCTATAGACATGATAGTCTATAACGCCAAAGGCATGGAGACCATGCAAATGTCGCCGGCCGACTCGGTCAGAAAAGCTGTGACGGTGCTAAATACGGGCCTTCTGGCTATCAATCCTCACAATGGCGATGTGTTGGCATGGGTAGGAGGCATAAATCATCGACTGTCGCAGATAGACCATGTGGGAATGCGTCGACAAGTGGGCTCGACATTCAAGCCCATACTCTATGCCGCAGCTTTGGAATACGGTATAGACCCGTGTACGTATGTGGAGAATGTGCGTCGGACATATCCGCAACATGACAATTGGAATCCCGGTAATTCGGACGGCAAATATGGCGGATGGTACTCGTTGAAAGGAGCTTTGAGCAAGAGCTTGAATACAGTATCGGCATGGCTCATAAACGAAGTAGGACCATCAAATGTTGTCTCCTTGGCACGTAAGATGGGTATAGAAAGCAAGATTCCGGAGCTGGCAAGTATCGCATTGGGAACAGCCGAAATATCATTGAGCGAAATGGTGAGAGCATACGGAGCGTTTGCTACAGGAGGGTGTGTCAGAAACCAGACAATGATAACATCTATAAAAGACAGAGACGGAAATGTCTTGTACGAATGCACCCGAGATATTTCGGGGTCGTACGTCATGTCGGAGGCAACAGCCATCTATGTCAATGATATGATGAAAGCCGTAGTAGACAGTGGCACAGCACGTTCGCTCAGAACGGTATATAAACTCGAGAGCGAATTGGCAGGAAAAACAGGCACCACACAGAATGGAGCCGACGGTTGGTTTATAGGCATGGCTCCCGGTATTGTAGCTGGTGCGTGGGTAGGTTGTGACAACCCATCGATACGATTCCGAACAAGCTATTACGGACAAGGTGCATATATGGCATTGCCTATGGTAGGACGATTGTTTGAGCGAGCTACACGTGCCAACATGGAAACATACATGGGAGGAACATTCCCCGAACCATTAGACGAAGACATGCGACTCAACATGTGTTATCCGTTGTATTGCACGTCAGAGCCGGATATGGACAGCTTATATTATGCGGCTCGTAACATGTACAGAGAAGAAATCTTTGGAGAAGAATACGAAGAACGCATACGACCTATAAAGTCGATATTCGACTTCATGAGAGATCTTTTCAATTGACGATGGAGACTCTTTGTCGTTATGATATAAATAACACATTTGTCTTTTGCTTGTAAACAGAGTGTATTTAAATCAACATATAATCAACAAAAACAATACACCCCAATATTACTGTTGTTGGCAACATGCAATTACATCTTTTGTCGGTTGAAATAGTCATCTTAAGCCGAATCATAGTTGTTTGCAATCTAAAAGGTATGTATTTTTGTGCCGATATAATAAGACGACTATGGAGAAGCTTAAGGCTATATTTTTCGATATGGACGGAGTGCTGTACGACAGTATGCCAAACCATGAATATACATGGTGTAACTCATTTGCAACAGAGGGAATAACATTTGAACCTCAAGATGCATATATCAATGAGGGACGTACCGGTCGAGGCACTATCAATCTGGTTTTTAATAAGATTTACGGACGCAATGCCACAGACGAGGAAGTAGATCGTATCTACGGACTCAAAACACGTCTGATGGCGCAATGTCCCGTAGCACCGCCAATGCCACGAATGAAAGAATTTATCGACTACTTGCGAGCAGAAGGCATTAAGACATACGTTGTGACGGGCTCGAAGCAACCGACATTGATGGAGAAACTAAACAGCGACTACGGATTTGTCAGAGAAGAAATCGTCTCTGGAGCAGACGTTAAAATGGGAAAGCCCGATCCGGAGCCGTATCTTATAGCATTGCAACGTTCCGGCTGTGAAGCGAAAGAGTGTGCAGTAGTAGAGAATGCCCCATTGGGAGTCCGCTCTGCCAAAGCCGCAGGACTATACACTATAGCTGTCAACACGGGCAAACTGACAGATGAGATACTGTTGAATGAAGGGTGTGACAGTCTGTATGCTTCGACATCGGACATGGTGGCGGCAATAAAGAAATAAGGTGACGTCAGAAACAGTTTTGTTCATATACTGAGGACAGGAGAGAGACGAAGTATATAAAATGTAAGTATCAAAGAGGAGCGGTAAAATAAATTTAAACAGTCGCTTAAACGCAAATAATGACGTAAAAATACTATTTTTGTAGCAGAATGAAGAAGCTGCATATATTCATACTCAAGAGTTATGCCGGACCACTCGCCATGACTTTCTTTATATCTCTGTTTATCCTTGTGATGCAGGGATTGTGGCGTTATGCAGATGACATAGTGGGTAAGGGAGTCGACATCTTCGTGATGATAGAGTTGCTCTTTTATGTCGCTATGCAAACAGTGCCTATGGCGTTGCCTTTGGCGATATTGTTGGCTGCGCTGATGACATTCGGCAATTTGGGCGAGAATTACGAACTTACAGCTATAAAGGCTTCTGGAGTTTCGCTCTTTAGGACAATGAAACCACTCATAGCTCTTACCGTCTTGGTATCGGTATTGGCTTTTTGGTTTGCCAATAACGTATTGCCCGTTGCCAATCTGAAGTTTCACACACTCATAGCCAGCGTACGTCAAGCACGTCCTGAGTTGGAAATAAAAGAACGTGTGTATTACGATGGTGTGGACGGCTTCAGAATAAAGGTGGAAAGAAAAGACCCTAAGACGGGAATGCTCTATGACCTTATCATACATGACCATCGAGACAGAGTGAATCGTAATATCAACGTCACTATGGCAGACTCAGGTCGCATGGACATTGACGAGACTTCGGGTGTAATAAAGTTGACGCTTTACAGTGGTGTCACATACGATGAGAAAGTGTCATTCTCTAATTCGCGTCTGACAGACAGAGCTCGTCAGATGTACCGACGCGATGAGTTTCACGAACAAGTCGTACAAGTCAAAGTCGAAGGACTTGACTTCTCGCGTATTGACGAGTCTGTTTATAGTTCTAATGGACGTATGAAAAACCTCCGACAGCTGAAGCATGACACAGACTCTCTAAAGCTCTCGAGAGACACACTCTTCAAGGAAGTCAACGATATGGCAAATACATACTACATGCAGAAGGTGCGACATCGTTATGTCAGCGATTCGCTCTATGCGACAGTTATAGACACATCTAAGATAACGAATGTAGACAGCATAGCCAAGACACTTTCCGATGAACAGATAAAGTCTGTTTTCCAATCAGCATTGCGCCTGGCACGTAACAATAAACAGTTTGTCGATGAGAAGCTCATTCGTTACAGGGAAGGACGTCAGAATATTAACCGTCATGAAATGGAGACACACCGTAAGTTCACATTGCCCGTTGCGTGTCTGCTCTTCTTCTTCATAGGAGCCCCGCTTGGAGCGATTATCAGAAAAGGCGGTTTGGGTATGCCGACGGTAATATCGGTTCTATTTTTTATTTTCTACTATGTCGTCAATACATTTGGAGATAAGTTGGCATTGGAAAACGTATGGCCTGTCCCGTGTGGCATGTGGCTGTCAACTGTCACGTTGGCATTGATAGGTTCGTTCCTGACGTACAAGTCAGCAACAGACTCGGCTCTGTTTAAGTCAGAGGCTTACGAAAAGATATTTGCGAAGATAATGAAAGTGTTGTCTCCTATCATAAAACGTTTCGTTCGCAAGAATGACAAGGAAGACGAAGCGACGTTTGAAAAACGTTACGAATGGGTGCGAGACAATGATGAACAATGGAAAAACAATAACGAACAGATATGAACACAACAAAGTTGGACTCGATAGAGGAAGCTCTTAAAGCTTTTGCACAAGGCGATTTCGTCATAGTAGTAGACGATGAAGACCGAGAGAATGAAGGAGACTTCATCATTGCGGCGGAGAAGATAACACCCGAAAAGGTCAACTTCATGGTGAAGCACGGACGCGGGGTCCTCTGTGCTCCTATAACTATGGAACGTTGCGAAGAACTTGAACTCGACCGCATGGTCGGCAATAACACTTCGATATTGGGAACACCTTTTACCGTCACTATCGACAAACTCGAAGGTTGTACTACAGGTGTATCGGCACACGACAGAGCCGAGACAATAAAAGCACTTGCAGACCCAAACTCTAAGCCGTCAACATTTGGCAGACCCGGACATATCAATCCGCTATATGCGCAGAACAAAGGAGTGTTGCGCAGAGCCGGACATACCGAAGCAGCTGTTGACTTGGCTCGTCTGGCAGGTCTCTATCCGGCAGCGGCTCTCATAGAGATAATGAACGAAGACGGTTCTATGGCTCGTTTGCCACAACTTATGGAAGTAGCTAAGGAGCACGGACTTAAGATTATATCTATCAAAGACCTTATCGTTTATCGTCTGCGTCAAGAGTCGATAGTAGACAAAGGTGTTGAGGTGCATTTGCCTACCGCTTATGGCGACTTCCGTCTGATACCATTCCGTCAGAAGTCCAACGGCAAAGAACATATAGCGCTCATAAAAGGCGAGTGGGCAAAAGACGAGCCTATCCTTGTGCGTGTACATTCGTCATGTATGACGGGAGACATCTTCGGTTCTATGCGTTGCGAATGTGGCGAGCAGCTACACAAAGCCATGCAGACGATAGACAAGGAGGGAAAAGGCGTTATAGTCTATCTCAATCAAGAAGGTCGTGGCATAGGTCTTATGGCAAAGATAGAGGCATATAAGCTGCAAGAAGAGGGATTGGATACCGTAGATGCCAACATACATCTGGGTTTTGACGCTGACGAACGCGACTATGGCGTGGGAGCGTCGATACTAAACGAATTGGGAGTTAGCAAGATGCGTCTTATGACTAACAACCCTGTGAAGCGTGTCGGTCTTGAAGGCTTCGGACTTGAGATAGTGGAGAACGTGCCTATCGAGGTAGAACCTAATGAATACAACGAAGCATATATGCGCACCAAGAAGGAGCGCATGGGTCATAAACTTAAATTTCTTTAATCGTTATGAGTCGACTTATTGCAACTCTTTATGCGGTGATGTCTGTAACCGTTGCTATCTCGCAGTCGGTATTGGTGAAGATAGACGGCAATAGCTATACAGCTGAGGAATTTGACTACATCTACAACAAGAATGGAGCCAAAGCGCAGATTCCTATATCTAAAGAGGAGTATCTCGACTTATTCATCGACTACAAGCTGAAGACCATAGAGGCTCATAATCTTGGATTGGATACTATGGCTCAGTATGTACAAGAGATAGAAACATTAGAAAGAGAGTTGGCAGTGCCTTATCTGACAGATTCTACGATGCTGAATATTCATCGGGTAATGTTAAGTCAGCGAATGGACGAGGAAATAGATGCAAGTCATATCCTCGTGGCAATCAAGCCAAATGCCACATCGCAAGAGATACAATCGGCATACAAGAAAGCTCTTGAAGCTCGAGAAAGAGTCATAGCGGGTGAGGATTTTGTCAAAGTAGCTTTGGAAGTGTCTGATGACCCATCGGTGAAAAACAACGGAGGTCGTCTAGGTTATTTCTCAGCGTTGAGCATGGTGTGGGAGTTTGAATCCATGGCCTATAGTTACAATGAGGACGATGTCACACCGGTCTTCACCACATCTTTTGGCTATCATTTTATGAAGATACACGACCGACGTCCATACAGAGGAAAGATACAAGTAGCACACATCATGAAGATTTTGCCACAAGACGCCGAGGAGTCGGAGAAGACAAAAGCTCGCAGACAAATTGACAGCTTGTATACACGTGTGATGCAAGGTGATGACTTTGCAGAGCTGGCAAGAAGATATTCCGAAGACCACGAGAGTGCCATACGTGGAGGAGTGATGCCGTGGTTTGGACAAAATGAGATAGTTGCACCTTTTGGCGAAAAGGCTTTTTCGCTGAAGAGTGATGGCGATGTCTCGGAACCTTTTGAAACACCTTTCGGCTTGCACATAGTAAAACGTCTCGGCCTAAAGGCGAAAATATCAGACAAAGAAAAGACTCGTATATTCGATGCCGTCGTGCAGAGCAAACAACATCCTCTATCAAGGATTGCCATTACAGCGAAAGTAGAAGAACTTAAAAATGCTTACAACTACCGACTCTCTAATATAGCCGGAGAGGTTATTGACATCATGGTCTCTTCTCGAACAGAAAAAGAAAAGACCTCAGCCCTAAGAAAAATAACTGTTCCTCTGGCTCTCTATGACGGAGGTGAGGTGAGAGCAGAAACGATATTGAAGGTGTGGAAAAATGATGTCGTATACACAGAGAACTTTGCGGCTCTTGCAGAAGATGTCTTGATGAAAGAAGAACGAAACAAACTGTTGGCAAGCAATGCAGAGTTTAGGAATATGATACAAGAGTATAAAGACGGATTCTTGGTATATGAAATAAATAATCGTTATATATGGAACGACAACGAAGGAGATACAACGGTGTTGAGGCAATTGTATGAGAGCAACAAAGCACGATATGCCAAGGAGGGAACTTTTGAAGGCGACATATACTTCTTCGAAAGCAAAAAAGATTGTGCCAAAGCAACCAAGAACAATGCCTTGGCTCCCAAGTTGGCATATAAGGTCGTAAGTGGCGCACAGCAGAAAAAAGGCATTTATGGAGATGTCATCTGGAATAATTTGCCCAATGAATATATCCTCGTTGTCGGCAAGCGCATAGAGAACGGTCTGATTCCTTTCGAACAAGCTTTGGGCAGATTGTCTACAGATTATCATCAGATAAGGGAGTTCGAATATTCAAAACTCTTGAGAAAGAAATATTTGCCAAAGGTCGTAGGTAAGCTAAAATAAGAAAATCATGAGAAAACATGCGTTGACAATAGTAGCGATGCTCATAGCCTTTGCTGTTGAGAGTGTTGCACATACACCACAAGGTGTGAATATCGTGTTTATTGGCAATAGCATTACATACGGAGCATGTCTTGCAGACCGTAGTGTAGAGGCACCTCCGGCAGTGGTAAAAAGAGAGTTGGAACGAAGAGGCGTCGGTGAAGTCAAGGTGGCAAACTTGGGAGAGTGTGGCGCAACAACGGTAGACTGGTTGCCTCAGACAAATACGTTATTTAGCCGAGTCATAGCCATTGCAGATGAATACACAAAGGAGAACAAGCCTCTTATATTCTCCATTTTACTCGGGACAAACGATAGTGCGATAGAGGGAACAAACGGTGCACCTCTTTCAAATAAGAGCTTTGGGGATAACTTGTATCTCATTGTCGATACGCTGATGAAACGCTATCCTCAATCGTCGGTAGTTGTCAACTATCCGATATGGTATAGTCCGAACACATACAACGGAGCGAAATATCTGAAAGAAGGACAGCAGAGACTTAAAGGTTATAAAGCTGTAATCAGCGATGTTGTCTGGGCTCGTAATAGAGCAAAGGACAGAGGCAGAGTTTATGAAGGTGATACTTCAGTGTGGGAACTTTTCGAAACGAACAGTGAGGAGTGGTTTGTCAGAGAAGAAGGTCAAGCCGGAGTATTCCTTTTGCATCCCAACAGACAAGGAGCAGAAGTTCTCGGGCAACATTGGGCAGAGAGTATATATGACATCTGGTGTCATGAGTCGCCCGATGTCGTGACGCTTAAGAGCGGAGCTCAGTTGCTCGTCTATAAGACAAAATCGGGCAAGGCAAAAAAAGGAATAGTAGTATGTCCCGGAGGCGGATATACGTTTTTAGCATCAGACCATGAGGGAACACGTTTAGCACATTGGTTTAGTAACCACGACATGTCGGCCACCGTTCTGTTGTACCGTATGCCCAAAGGAGACAGCTCGATACCTCTAACCGATGCGGCAGAGGCCATCGAATATATGCGTAAGCACAGCGATACACTTGGTGGATATGAGCAGGTGGGAATAATGGGAAGTTCAGCCGGAGGACATCTGGCCTCAACCGCGGCAACACATCTGAGAGAAGACAGAGGAGTGGATTTTCATATACTGCTTTATCCAGTTATCACCATGGAGCAGGGAGTGACGCATCAAGGTTCTCGGGATAATCTTCTCGGAGAAAATGTGTCGTTGGAAGCAGTGCAGGCTTTCAGTAACGAACTGTGTGTCACTCCTCATACGTCGAGAGCTTTTATTTTCTTGGCCGGAGATGACACGCTTGTCCCGGCAGAAAACTCTATGAGATATGCCAATGCTCTTATCAGAAACAAAGTCCCATGTGCACTACACATATACCCCACAGGCGGACATGGGTGGGGTTGGAGTGACGGCTACTTCTACAAAAGGCAATGGACGGAAGAGCTTTTGCGTTGGCTCGAACAATTTTAGTAGTGCACTCTCTGTGGTAAAGAATGAAGCATAATGTGTGTTATGCGCAATAGTGGTTTTGTTGCGATTTAACGGGGAATTGTGCATCATGACATAACCCTCCAATCATAAAGCATCGTAGCGTTTCCAATAAAAAGACAAGAAATATTCTGATAAAAAAAGAGATGCTCTCGCATCTCTGTATAACTTTTTTTGAGCCGATGACGGGACTTGAACCCGTGACCTCTTCCTTACCAAGGAAGTGCTCTA
>CALAUL010000018.1 GCA_937892255.1 uncultured Bacteroidales bacterium
TCATGGAGCTCAACGTTGCTAAGAAGGGTGCACCTATACAGCCTACTATGTACGGTCTCTTCTTTGAAGATATCAACTACGCAGCCGACGGTGGTCTCTATGCCGAAATGATAAAAAACCGCTCTTTCGAGTTCCCTCAGTCTTTCATGGGTTGGGACATCTTTGGCAAGGTAGAACTACGAACTGACGAAGCCCCATTCGAACGCAATCCTCACTATGTACGTCTCTCTCCAGCAGGACACGAACACAAGCACACTGGCTTACAGAACGAAGGTTTCTTCGGTGTATCGACAAAGAAAGGAGAGCAATATCGCTTCTCTGTTTGGGCAAGAGTACCACAAGGCGGTAAAAGCTCTATAACAGTTGAGTTTGTCAACACCGCTTCGATGGGTGAAAACCAATGTTACTCACGTGCTAAAGTAGAGTTTGACGGCAAAGAGTGGAAGAAATACACTGTTGTCCTTGACGGCAAAGAAGACCTCATCAAAGGCAAACTACGTATCTTCCTCACTTCAAGCAATGCCGTTGACCTTGAGCACATATCACTCTTCCCTGTCAACACATTCAAGGGACGCGAAAACGGACTACGTGCCGACCTTGCTCAGGCACTATGCGACATTAAGCCAGGCGTATTTCGTTTCCCTGGTGGCTGTATAGTAGAAGGCACAGACCTTAACAGCCGTTACCAATGGAAAAACAGTGTTGGCCCAGTAGAGAATCGTCCTCTCAACGAAAATCGTTGGCACTACACATTCTCTCACCGCCTCTATCCTGACTACTTCCAGTCTTACGGCTTAGGCTTCTATGAGTTCTTCCTACTATCTGAAGATATGGGTGCAGAACCACTACCTGTCCTATCTGTAGGTCTCGCTTGTCAATTCCAAAACAAAGAGGCTCACGCTCATGTACCTGTTGACAACCTTCAGGAATACATACAAGATGCTCTTGACCTTATTGAGTTTGCCAACGGTTCTACTGACACCAAATGGGGAAAAATACGCGCTGACATGGGTCACCCAGAACCATTCAACATGAAGTTCATCGGTATCGGCAACGAACAGTGGGGACCTGAATACCCTGAACGTCTTGCACCATTCATCGACGCTATACGTAAGGCATATCCAGAAATCAAAATAATCGGTTCGTCAGGTCCAGATAGCGAAGGTAAGCAGTTTGATTATCTATGGCCAGAAATGAAACGTCTAAAAGCTGACCTCGTAGATGAGCACTTCTATCGTCCTGAATCTTGGTTCCTTGCACAGGGCAATCGCTACGACAACTATGACCGCAAAGGACCGAAAGTATTTGCTGGTGAATATGCTTGTCATGGCAAAGGGAAGAAGTGGAATCACTTCAACGCCTCACTACTTGAAGCCGCATTCATGACCAATATCGAACGCAATGCTGACATAGTTCACATGGCTACTTATGCACCACTATTCGCTCACGTTGAAGGTTGGCAGTGGCGCCCTGATATGATATGGTTTGACAATCACTCTTCTGTCAAGACATGTAGCTACTACGTACAGCAACTCTACTCTCACAACATGGGAACAAACACAGCTACATTGACCATGAACAAGAAGCCAGTAGCAGGCAACGATGACCAGAATGGTCTCTTCGCAAGTGCTGTCTTTGATAGCAAAGATGGTTCGTACATCATCAAGATAGCTAACGTTGGTACTGAAGCTCAAGACGTGGTAGTCAACTTCAAGGGACTTAAGAAAGGTAAGAAACTTACTAAGTGTACCCTTACATCACTCCACTCTGACAATCCTGTAGCAGACAACACTGTAGGCAATACAGACGTTGTCCTTCCAAAGACAGAGACAGTAGAAGTTAGCGGACAAGCACTCAATGTCAAAGTGCCAGCTGCTACATTCTGTGTTTATCGCGTAAATATAGAATAATACTTCATACACACATATTTGTTTGTTTAGGCTATGCCACTTCTGTGGCATAGCCTTTATCATTTGATGCTACAACAAGTCCCACACCTCTTTATAGTCAGCCAAACACCCTCAAATACTATAAGCTCCAGTTCTCTTTATCAAGAGTCATACACCCTCAAATACTATAAGCTAAGCGACCCGTATCTGTATTACCACGGTATCCGTATTCGTACTGCCACGGTATCCGTATTCGTACCGCCACGGTATCCGTATTCGTACCGCCACGGTATCCGTATCCGTACCGCCACGGTATCCGTATCCGTACCGCCACGGCATCCGTATTCGTACCGCCACGGTATCCGTATTCGTACCGCCACGGTATCCGTATCTATACCGCCACGGGTCGCTAAGTAAGTAATCATCACGTCGCATTGACTCTAAACCAAAGAACGCTTATCTTATCACTCATAAGGCTCAACGACTTACTACACAACGAATATCGTTCGTCATTAGCACCAAGTACGAAGTCATAGTCAACAAAGACAAGACCTTCCCCTCCATCACGTTTCACTTATACTAAGCAGACAACACATCTCACCTACAAACATCAAAATAGGGCTCGTCTCCATCAAGACGAACCCTACCAACTTTATGCGCTGTTGACAGCTATTATATAGAACTACTAATATCCCGGGTTTTGATATGCATCTTTCTCTGCGTCTGTCATCTCCATACCATCAAGCTGTGCCTCCTGTGGTATTGGACGCAAATAATGGTGTTTCTGTATGTTACGCTTGAAAGTTTGTTTACCATGTTCGTTGCTATTCACACCGCCCATTTCATACTCACCTGCTATCTCTTCCCACATCTGAGTACGAACGAGGTCGAACCAACGAAGACCTTCACCGAAGAACTCACGAGAACGTTCATCAAGGATATACTTAACGTCTATCGTTGCTGGTGTTGCTGCTACCATAGCTGCGCTATAGTCCAAATCAACAGCCTTATCTTCAGCATTGCTATAGTTCCACTTACCTGCACGTGAACGAAGTACATTTACAAGTTCACGAGCACTCTTTTCACCTGTTGCACCCTTAACAGCAGCCTCAGCAGCAATGAGATAGAGTTCAGAGAACTTCATGATACTTACAGGACGTACGTTACCTGCACTCTCACCGATACCATTAGGATTGCCATTAGCAATGTATGGACCGAGTTTCCAAATACTTGGGTATATCTGACGAGTGAGGTCACTTGGGTTGATAACATACTCCTTATAGTCAGCATGTATACCACCACCAATATTTGTCTTCTGTGAAGCCTCACTTGCATAGTCTATACCCTCAATATCTTCGTTCAAGATACGGAACGCAGGCTCTCCACGCTTGATAGTTCGTTTTAATTAAGGTTAAAAAATTAGATTGGTTTTACCCAGTATTATATCGAAAAATCGACCTTGCAAAGCCGTAGTATATTTTTGAAAAATCAAAACTTAATTTAAACACATGTAACGATAATTGCTATTTTTGTAACACTAACAGTAGTCCAACACACTCCTCTATAGTTTTAGTATGTATTCTAATATACACTTTCTACACTCAGCAATAAATTACACCACAAATTTACAACAAAATCACATCTCATACCTCCACAAAGAAATACTAAAAGCATCACCCCAAAACACACGAAGAACAACCATCCCCGACTTTATCTCCATACAAAAACATCATTTTCTATATCATCAAACAGAAAGCATAAAAAAGGGCCTGCACCAATCACTATGCAGACCCACACGGTTACTCAATCACGATGTAACTCTCAGCTATAAAATAGCCATGGTTATTAAGGTTGCGGCAATCACTGCCACACTACCTTACACAATTATGCCCTATGCAAAATAGAACACTAAGGTAAATGGTATTTTATTTGTGTATAATCACTTGTCAAACTTAATAAGTCAATACTTTCAAAACAAAACTTCGCCCCCCCGAAGAAATTATTTAGAAACGAATTATCTCATTCAACTATCAGCATTTCAACAATGCAAATATTGCTATTAAATCACTAATAAATTTTATAATTTTGTATCAAAAGCTTTAAAAATAAAGCAATAAAAGCTTCAAAACACAGCAATACAAGTATAAACTTTATCGCAAAAAATCGAAATTATTAGAAGCTGTTTAAATTATATTTCGAACATATTTGAGAGAAGTTTTTGATTATATTTTAATTCACTCTTTTGCAAATATATCATAATTTTGCTTCATTTTCTTTTAAATTCATAATACTACATCATTTTCTCTTGTCATCGGTTGTCCAAATTGTAAACCATGTCAGATTGGACATAGCTTTACAACTCGAATCTTCTAAATCGCTCAAACTGAAATACAACTTCTTTATTTGTACCCATTGCATCTGTCTTGACTATTCGTTTTGTTGTTGAAGCCAAACAAACAACTCCATTACGGAGCAAAAGCGCAACCAATGCAAATGAAAATGTCATTTCTCCCATCAAGTGAACAAACACCTCCCTTCCTTCTGATAGTTTCATAATACGTTGAAAGTATTCTTCAACTAATTCCTTTATATATGTCTCATCTCCAGTTTCGTCAATTACCGGAAAAGGCAAATCCACGATTTCGCCATATACTTCTGCAGCAGCTTTCTGTTTTTCACACCATCGAGACGATGGATGGTTGGTAAGGTTGATTAGCATGATAAATTGGGTTTTACATTAAACAACAGCACTCCAAAAATATTAATACATTTTTCAATATTGTTTATTATATTATTAGTACTCATAGGTTTCCTTACAGAACGCTCAACGACATATAGAAATCATTGGTAGTGTGAACTTCTTTAAAAAGTTTTGCACCTTCTTCATCTTCTACAAAATTCAGTCTACAAAATTAACATACTGACGTTTGGCAACTTCTCTTATTATATAAGACTTGCCTATCTGTCTAGCTCATTCCAACAATAAAATCTTATCAGAATCTGACCTTAAATGCTCCTCTATATAACTTTCAATTTTCCTATATAACATACCCATATACACTTTTCAATATGATTTCCACTCTCAAACATACACTTTTCAATATAAAATCACGCTAATAATATACACTTTTCAATATGTTTTAGCTTGTAAAATATACACTTTTCAACACAACTCCTCCTCTAATATCCTCTCTATTTGCCCAACATAATATATCATTATAGTTTTACTCTTATTTACAACTATCGTCTTATTGTCAACTCTCTTCTTTTATCTGATGCTATAGATAAGCTCTCTTACCATCTCTTCTCAAGCATTGCACGACGGAAATAGTGCAATACTATCGTCTTATAACCCATACCTCTTGCGCTCATCACTGCAGCTCCTATCTGACACATACCTACACCATGTCCCCAACCTGCTCCATAGAGCTCAAAACCTTCTTGTGTCTTCTCTACGACAAAGGCGGAACTATACAGATGACTTTCACTCAATATTCTACGTATCTCAAGTTCCTTACCGATAGTCATCGTTCGTTTGCTACCTATTATCTTCAGACGTTTAACTCGTCCCGACGGTCCACGTTCTACAACTTCCAAATCGCATATATCTCCAAAGTCAATGCCCGACTTACGTTCTATTATCTCTTTCATCTCGATGAAAGAATATTTCTCTCGCCATCTATAAAAATCAGATGTCTCCTGATCATAACTATTCAATACCTGACGCAGTATCTCCTTGTCTTGCGTATTACAAAAGGCTTCTGGACTGCTCTTTATCCATGTCTGTGCTGCTTCTTCCTTTGTAAGGTCTTGGTCATACTCATGCTGTCGGTGGGTATAGTCAACAAAGCTCTGCAAATAGCCATGCTCCTCTGGTTCCCAACAGGTCTCAAAGAGTTCCGTCATACCTCCACAGCATTTCGAAAATCTCGCATCACATATCTCTCCTTTGTATACCAACACTTCTCCTCGTGTCTCATCTATAGCTCTGCGTACTACATCATTGCTCGCTCTTGTCAACCCTTGATACCTCTGACAGTGGTCATCTGCACATACATCAAAGAGTGTATGATCTTCTCTATCATACCACTTCACTATCTCTTCTTCTGTGCATGTCTCTGATATATAGTGTTTGTCTTTCAACTTCTCCCCTTTAACAAGTTGCGCCATGAGCCAACTGCGAGAGACTACTGCGTGTGCCTTGAGCAACTCCAACGACGATGTAGCACTCATCTCCGAAGCTATAACACAATAGAGGTAATCTTCTATAGAGAGCCGATTGACAGCCCACAGTTTTTCTCCATCAACGACAAACGACAACTGACCTGCAAACTTCTGCGTCTCACGACGTTCCCAATGAAATCCTATTCCTATACACACCTCATGCAGTTCAAATTGAGATGCTGTTGCTTTAGGTGTCAACGTCAACTCCTCATACGTCTTACCTCTAAATATCACTTTGCCATCTCTGCATTCTGCTTCATAACGTCCTGGCTCTATATCGTCTCCACTTACTTTTTCAACATACTCACCCAAAAGCGAAAAGGCTATACTCTTTTCACTCATTACTCCTACCGATATTATCGGCTCTTTGCTATCTGTCATCATATCTATCTCTCTATTTGTCATAACACACTTGAGAATATATATCGGCTATATCGTCCGATGTTATACTATTAAAATGTTCTTCTACGGGTGTCACTATGATACCACCCACCTCCGCTGCTGCGGGGCTTACCATGAGAGGACGCTCTTGTGATGTATATTGCCAAGGACGGAAGGCTTTACGAGGGATAACGTACATCTCCACTACTCCTGCGCGTGAGATAGTCACGATGTTCATCATCGCTGTGTCATAACCCTCTCTCTTAACCAACTCATCAAAGATATTTGCTATCTGTATCTCATCTCTGCCGACTATCTTATGCACTCTGTAGCTCATGAGGGATAAGTCGTCTCTGTTTAGCAAAGGCCACTCATCGGCATTGGAAGCCTGATAATGTTTGTGGTCGGGTGCCGAAGCTCCGCAACGTGCTCCGTTGTAGAAGACGGCCATACCCTTGAGATAGTTGGCTAACGAAACCATCTCCGCAGCGTCAATGTCCTGCTCTTCATGTCGTTTGCTGACTATGGTAAGATGTTGACGGAAAATAGGAAACGGATTGACTAATATCTCGAAGTCTCTCCAGTGGCTGACCAACTGCTCTTTAGGACGGTTCGTTCGACATAAGAAACAGGGTCTCTCTGCTACCGACTGCGTATCTATCTTTGCGCCTGTGCTGCGTATGCGCGATGGATTGTAGCGCACCTCTACCTTCTGACCTCCGACGTCTACTACCCTACGTTGGACAGTGTCGAGTGCTTCAAATCGTCTCTTTGCCTCCTGCCACTGCGACAGCTGTCGGGCTATAAAGGCTTCGACATCTAAGCTGTTACGTTCTTTACGCAAGCGGATAGCTTTCATACGCAATGAGTCTTTGTATGCGTTGTTGCTGTTTACTCTCTCCGGTGTCAGTGCAGCGTCCGAATTACCCGACCAACGACGACACAAATAGAGTGAGTCATATATACGTCCTATCTTATACTGTCCCGAGAGTGTCAGTCCTGCCGCGTAGTCCTCTCCGTAGCTTACGTTAGGCAACGGATACTGACGCAACAGCCCCGTGAAGAAGGCACGCGGAGCTCCAAGTCCATTGATACGCAGAGCATTGTTCATGCCGTTCTCCGCAGTCCACTCTCTGTGGTCGATAAGTCCGGGAGGTATGGTCTGCAAATGCTCATTGACTATAGTATACGACCCCACGACCATGGCGCAACACTCCTTCATAAAGAGGTCATGTATCTTCACCAAGACATCACTCGTCTCATATAGATCATCGCTGTCAAGTTGAACGGCAAAACGGCCACACTTCGCATGATTTATTGCATAGTTCCAACACCCGCCAATGAGCAAGTTCGTCTCCTGCGGAACGAGGTGCACAAGACGGCTATCCTCGGCAGCCATGCTCGCAAGAAGTTGAGTTGTGCCATCGATGCTGTGATTGTCAACGACTATCACGTTGTATGTGAAGTCTGCTTCTTGAGACAAAGCGGACTTGACGGCCTCGCCTACCGTACGTACTCTGTTGTAAACGGGTATCACCACCGACATCTCGCACGGATAGGTTCCTTCGGTGATATCAACGAGTTGCAATCTCTCAGCGTCAACAAATGCTCCGATACGTTTGAGATAAGCCGTACAGACAGCCTCTCGCTCTATCTGAACAGCTCTGTTACGCGGGTCGACATAGTCAAACTGCTTCTCTCCCGATGTTCGTAAGTCTATAGCACGTGCCTTGTAGTAAGGCTTATCACTCTTGACAACTATAGCACATTCGGCATCGCGTTCCAAAGCCCTGAGATAGACATCATAGAGTGCCGAATACTGCCAGTTGCACTGCTCGGCAGAGATTGTTTCCACTACCTCCTGAAGCATGTAACGACGATAAAAGACCACGTGTCCCAAGTCAAAGTCATCGCGCACACTGCCCTCGCACGGCGATATGAGTGGGAAGAAGACCTCCCCCTCGCCTCTATCCTCTGCGTATGAAAGAGCCAACATCATCGTCTGCGCATTATTGGCAAAATGCTCTTCTACTAACTCTGCCAATGCGGCTTCGGCACTGATAAATATCGGCTTCGAGACGATACCTACTATTGTCGTTGTTTCCGACAACTGCGACAATGCCGATTGCAAACCTGACAACGCATCAAGGCTCTCCGTTCGGATACACTTCACTCCATATACTTCTACCTTTTCACGGGCTAATATCTCTATCATATCTTGATTATTGTTTTAGAAACAGACTATCATATTTAATGTTCGAAAACGACAAAATAACAAACTGTTCACTTGTCAAAAGCAAATGTAAGTAAAAAAACAGTACCTTTGTTGCATGGAGAACAAAATTGCCAT
>CALAUL010000019.1 GCA_937892255.1 uncultured Bacteroidales bacterium
AACCCAGAGGTGTATTCTAATGCTATTGTGACATTAGGTAATGATATTGACTACTCTAATGATGAAGCAGATGCAGATGTTCCAGAGACTCTTCCTTCTTTTAACCAACTTGGTGGTGGTGATGTTCCTTTCAATGGTACTTTTGATGGTAGTGGTTACTCTATAAAGAATATGATAGTCCGCTCTGATAGTAATGGTAGTGGCGGTTTCTTTAAGAATATCAGTGATTCGGCTGTTGTCAAAAATCTCAATATCGAAGGAGCTAATATCTTCGTGATGAATGCTGAATCGCTGATGACATATAGCAATGGCGATGAGAATTTTGAAGGTGTTGATACTATATATGTTGCTGTCTTTGCGGATAAGAACAAAGGTAAGATGTCGAATTGTAGTTTTGTTGGTTCGATAAAGGTTGACGAGGCTATAGCTAATAGTGGTAAAGTTATTAAGATCTGTTTCGTGGGCGATAACATCAAAGATACGAACAAACTCAAAAATGAGAGTGTCGCTGTGGCAGAGGCAGATACTATATCAATAGACCATGCTTTTATCTACTTGACAGACGAAGAGACCGACAACGACGCAGAACAGGGAGGCAACAAAGCATGTATCGTCATCAAACAGCATATCGGCATCGGACGTCATGCTGGACGAACACGTAAGACATGTTCTAACCGCAAAACAAAGAAAGCCTTGACTCTTGACCCAGACAAGGACTTGAATGATGAAGCACAAGCAGAGATAAACAGTGAATATCGAGAGTTCACCGATGAGGAGTTTGCACGTGGTGACGTGGCGTACTGGCTCAACTACACGCAGAAAGGTTATACAGGTGACTATTCGGGAGAATGGACACAAGGTGTCGATTATCCGTTGCTCGACTTGAATAAGAGCGCATCGCTTGTGAAGATAGTTTACGAGATAGAGGGAGTGGTAGAAGAAGTTAACTTCAACGGCAGACCGTATGCAAATGTAGGTTCTGAAGTAGAGGTGACATATAGCGAAAAGCCGTCGACAATATTGATTGACGGAGTAGAGATGTCAGCATCTAAGATAGGAGCGGCAAGTACAAAAATCATTGTACCATCTGTGAATTTGCAAGACCCTGTTGTAAAAGTGAAGGTGGTATACAATGAGACCTCTATAGCCGAAGGAGAGAAGGGAGACATGGCGACGAATATCGCATCAGACGGCAATGTGATAACGATATATGGAGCAGGGGGAGAAAATGTATCTGTGGTATCGTTGCGCGGAGTGGAACTTGTGAAAGACCAAATCGCAACGGACAACTTCACTATCGTAATACCGCAGTCGGGAATATACGTAGTAAAGGTGGGAGACATCACAAAGAAAGTTGTCGTGAGATAACTATATAAGTTTATTATAACAAAGGGACGCATTCGCAAGTTGGGTGCGTCCTTTTCTTTTTAATGGGCGTTTAAAAGGCGTTTAAACGGTATATAAACGGTGTTGGAATAGCGGTTGGGGAGTGAAGAGAGAAGCTCTCATTGGTCAAACAAAAAAGCACCGCAAGAAGATAATCTTGTCGGTGCTATTATGTAGTATTAAGAAGCTGTTAAATTTTATTGAATAATTATTATAGCCAGATTCAAATCATAACTTTCGGCATCTTTGAAACCGTTTTTGCCCTATTTCAATACATCTTTTTTAAAATAGCCCGCTATTATCTGCAAAAGAGTGAATAAAATATAATCAAAAACGCTTCTCAAATATGCTCGAAATAAAATTTAAACAGCGTCTAAGATTCGTTTATTCCTTTGTGGGAACTACAAGTACCGGGCATTTGGAATTGTTGATAAGCGAAGTCAGGAATGGGCGGAATCTGTCAGTGAAGAAAGCTCCTGTGTTCATGACGTCAATAGCAACCATGTCAGCGTTACTCTCTGAGAGAGCTTGTAAGAACTGTTCGTTGGCATTTGCGCCCTGTACTATGCGAGTTGTCTCGACTTCCAGACCTGCCTTACTTCGTAGATATTGGCTCACCTGACGAATAGCGAGCGAGATACGGCGGAAGATAAACTCTATACCCGAACGCTGAATGCCTATGAGGGACGTCTTAGCACCGAGTTTCTTTGCCAATCCTGCAACAACAGGGACTTTATAACGGCTGCTCTTTGTTGAATTGATAGTGATGGCTATGCGCTGATATACCTCTTTTATATCCATTCCTTGACGAATCACCAATATCGGGCAAGGAGCATTGCAAATGAGTTTGTATGCATTGCCGCCAATCCAGCTCTCTGTGATGCCCGACACGCCATGCGAGCCGGCAACAATCATCGTCACATCGTCATATTTACCCTGATTGATAAGTTCTTGTACAATATTTCCTGTGCGTATCTTGTAGTCGAAAATTCCACCCTCGACAAAATACTGAGAGCCATAATCTCTGATAATCTTTTCCAGCATGTTCTCAATGTCATTCTTTTGGTCAGAGTCAGAAGTTCTCTCAAATCCCGAGGCGTAGCTACCTTTTGGTTGTACATACACAATGCGCAGATTGGCGTCTAATTTATTCGCAATAGCTATGCCCGATTTTAAGGCTGTCAGTGCCGTCTCTGAAAAGTCGAGAGGAACCATTACATGTAATTTCATTGTCGTGTGTTTTAGTTGGTTATTTACTCTTTTGCATCTTGACTTGTTTTGTCAACAAGTTTCGATTTACACGTCCTTTCACAAATATACGTAAAAGAAATTAAAAAGTACACTTTCAAACAGTTTTATTTGCATCGACCAAATTGGTCAATTCCACAAAGTCAGTCACGGACAATTGTTCCGGACGTTTTTTCATAAACGGGCTATCTTTTATGGCCTCGTGGTTAAACGATATAGAACGAATGCTATTCCATATTGTCTTGCGGCGTTGGTTGAAGGTAGCTTTTACAACAATGCGGAACAGCGACTCGTCGCAATTGAGTTTTTCCACCGTGTTGCGTTTGACTCTTATGACACCGCTTTTTACCTTTGGCGGAGGGTTAAAGACATTTTCGTCGACGGTAAAGAGATATTCGATGTCGTAATACGCTTGAAGGAATACCGATAATATGCCGTAGTCTTTATTTCCGGGAGGTGAAGCCAAACGGCGTGCGACTTCACGTTGTAGCATACATACGACTTCGGGTATTTGATTTTTGTATTCGAGTATCTTGAAAAAAATCTGGCTTGATATGTTGTAAGGGAAATTGCCAATCACGGCGAAATGTTCTCCATCGAATACGGAGTCGAGGTTCATCTTCAAGAAGTCGCCCTCTATGATACAGCCCTGTGGCAGAGAGAAATTCTCGTTGAGATATTCGACAGATTCGTGGTCTATCTCGATGACTTTCAGGTTTATCTTGTCGTTGTGTTGTAAGAACTGTGTAAGTACGCCCATGCCGGGGCCTATCTCTAAGGTATTTTGACAATCATCGTCCAGACTATCTGCAATACGTTGTGCGATACTCAAGTCTGTCAGAAAGTGTTGTCCCAAATGTTTCTTTGCTCTTACATTATCCATCTTGGTGTATGTTATGTGTCGTTTGTGTTCGGAGGTTTATTTCATTTTCTCCAAAACTCGTCTGCCGAGAGTAATGCGTTGTTCAAGTTCTTTAGAGAACTCGCCGTCGTTGAGTTTTTCAGCTATGTCGAGATACTGACGTGCGGCGTCTTTGTCTTTGCTTGCCATCTTTATATCTGCGGCGTATACGGCAGAATATGGGCCGAAATAGCGAGTGTCGTTTGCGGTCATGGCAATGACTCTGTCGTAATGAGCCATAGCGGCGGCCTTGTTGCCCAAACACTCTTCGGTGCGGGCTAAACGAAACTGGTATTCCACGGCATGTTTTGAAGCAGGTTTATATCCCACGAGCAGAGATTTGGCTTCTGCATACATGCCATATTCGAACAGCATGCGAGATTTTAGCAGAGTCACGTCGTCAGTTGCCACACGTTTGGCATCTGCTAAAGTTCTGTTGTCCACGTCAGATCTGCCTAAGTGTTCTATGCATTTCTGAGCCAACTGCTTTGCTGCAGTCTCGTTGCCCTCCATCTTGTGAGCGTAGGCTTTTATTAGCAGACCGTCGCCTTTGCATGATACGCCTTCGTAAGTCTCGAAGAACCTGTCGGCATAACGTTTTGCAGCTTCGAAGTCTAAACGTCGCAAGGCAAATTTAGCTCTCTGGTGTAGGAGTAAAGGGAACTTGTCGTATATATCGTCGAAGAAAGTGGCTATATATGCGTCGGCCTTGTCGCCTTGTTGTTTTCTGCCCATTGAGAGGAGGTAGGTGTATGCAATTACGGGAGAATGGCTTTTTGTCATGGCTTCCGATAGTTTGTCGTCCATGTGTTGTTCGTGAGAGAGGAAGATGTTGGCAAACGACAATAGCAGCGACTCTTCGTGAAGACCCGGCACGTGTGACACCGTCTTGCGATATGTGTCAATCTGGCGAAGTCCAACATCAAGGTCGCCTGTTCCAAAGCCCAAGAATCCGGCTATGCTGCGCCATTTATCGGGAATCTGCGACAATAAGATGTTGAATATTCCTCGCAGTTTCAGCTGTCCGTCATACGAATGATGTTCCTCTTCCGCATCTTTATAAAGCTGATATGCTTTCCAAAATTGTATGCCGCCTGTCAACAGATTGCCTTTGCTCATCTCCACCAAGCAACGGTGCAGGCGCAGATTGCACATAAGAGTGTATTCATAGACATGGTCTTCAACGGCGTCTAATGCCTTGTCGCTGTATTTTATATACTTCTCGTAATTGTTTTCGTTGTTGGCTATTGTATATTGCATGAGCGATGAATACTCTCTCAAATATGCAACAAGAGCCGGGTCGCTTACATTTTGGATGTCGAATTCGAAAGTTTTAAATGCACAGGAGTATATATCCGACAAAGATTTCGAACAAGCTGTGGCTGCCAAAATGCTCTGTTGTGCCTTGGCTTCTATTGTGGCAATCAATAATGCAAAAATCAGTATATATCGCATATCGTTATTTTATTTGGTGTCTTAGTCATAATGTTATTTCGATAAAATCACGTCTTCGGGACGACTGTAGAAAGAGTATTTATGTCGACCTTTGTTGGCTTTCATGTAAGCTATAGCCATGTTGATGTCGCTTTCCACATCAAAGACGATGTGTTTTACCTCTCGTTTTACCTCCGACATGTCGTGTGTCAAAAATACCGTTAAATCTCTATTTTTCAAAACAAATGCCTCCTTATTCTGTTCGTTGTCCGATATAAAAGTTACAGCATTTGGTTTTTTCTCGCAAGTCAGATTGTCTTTTATTTTCAGTAGTATGCACTTTATACAACCGAGGCAAAATGCCATATTGATACCTAAAGACACTATGCTGTTAATAATCTTGTTGTGTTTCGGGTATTCGTATTTACGGGCAAATCTCTTCATTGCGAAGTAGAAAGCATGAATGTAACGCAGATGTCGCGGAGTGCTCATGCCTTTGAAATGAATGATGTTAAGAGTTCCGATATACGTATTGCCATCTGAAGCACAGTGCATTCGCCACGACAAGTCGATGTCCTCTCCGTACATGAAATATCCTTCGTCGAGGAGACCAACTTGTTGCATCAGCTCACGACTAAAAGCCATGCAGGCCCCCGACAATATAGGCACTTTGGCTATTTCGTTTCTGTCAACATCTCCGACATAGTAGGCATTGATAACTTTTGACTTGGGGAAGAATTTCCATAAGCCTGTTATCTTAAAGAATGAAGTTCGTATATCGGTATAACCTCTTTTTGACTCTTTGAGGAAATACCCTTCGCTGTTTGTCATCTGCACGCCTATGGCTCCTGATTTTGGGTGTGTCTCAAAGTGATTTATCACCTCTCGTACGAAAGATTTTGGGACTATCGTGTCGGGGTTGAGGAGCAAAATGATGTCGCCACGGCATTGTCGTATGGCTATGTTGTTGGCTTTTGAAAAGCCTAAATTCTCGTCCGAAGCAATGACCTTGACCCAGCTGAAATGCTCTTGCAGATGTTCTGCCGTTCCGTCAAGCGATGCGTTATCGACGACAATCACTTCGTTGTCTATGTCTTCGAGGCTTGCTCTCAACGATGTCAGCATTATTCGCAATACCGACAAACACTTATAACTTACAATTATGACTGAAATCGACGGTTTCTTATCCATTTCCCAATATTCGTTTTAACAGGCCTCCCTTTTTCTGTTTTGGTATCTCGCCTTCTCCCGGACACAACATCTGATATATCTCGCCCCAACTTGGCAATCCGCCTATGTTTCTGTCGTCTATATATATGTCAGCGTCTACTTTGCGCATATATCCAGGCTCATTGTCGTCGCCGCTGAAATTGCAATTTACTGCGTAAAACTCCACGCCATTCTTACGGCACAACGCCACAGCGTCATCAAGCAGTTTTCCAGTGCGACAAGTCCACAAGACAAGCAGAAAGCCCTTTTCCTGCAAAGCTCTCAATGTCTGAAAAGCAAAAGGGCGTTCTTTGCCCATTTCCGGATATTTCGACTCTACTATAGTGCCGTCAAAATCAACTGCAATAACTCTCTTCTCAAATATCATATACTATATATTCTCTCTGTCTCGCAATACATACTGACGCGACGGATACGACAACAACAATACTACGACAGCAATGATGAACATCCAGATGCATCCATCTTCACACGTCAACATATACATCGGTCCTGACAGATATGCCAGTCCTGCCAGTGACCATATACGTATCTTGTACGCCTTTTCGTACAAAGCCACTTGTTCCTCCTCGCTCTTGTCTGCTCCTTTCTTTACGGCTCTTTTGAGTATTATCGACGATGTCGGGACAACAATAAGAGCTATCAAGAAAAAACAGACTAATGCTATGTATTGCGTTTCGGCGTCAGCTACTAAGGCTTCGTTAGAAGTAAAATAAAACAATGCAAAAAATGCTATTGTCGGTAACGAAACGAGCATGTAAAAACGTTTTATGTGTTCAAGCATCTCTGCTATCACATCTTTCTTTTCTTCTTGTTCCATATTCAGTTTTTGTGTATATCTTATTTTATAATAAAACTCTGTCGAAAGGCATTCTGTGTGTCAGAGAACGTCCTAATGTCACTTCGTCGGCATATTCAAGTTCGTCACCCACGGCGACACCACGTGCTATCGTTGTTACCAAGACGCCATATTTTGCTATGCGCTTGTAGATGTAGAAATTTGTAGTGTCACCTTCCATTGTTGTCGACAGAGCGAGTATCACTTCGTCAACATTTCCGGCCGACACTTTGGCTTCCAACGACTCTATGTTCAGTTCGTCCGGACCTATGCCCTCCATAGGAGAAATAACACCTCCCAAGACATGGTAGACACCGGTGTATTGTCGAGTACTCTCTATTGCTAATACATCGCGAATGCTCTCCACGACACACACTTGGCGGTGGTTGCGACTCTTGTCTGCGCATATCTCGCACTCGTCGCTGTCACAAATATTGTGGCAAGAACGGCAATAGCGAACATCGTTGCATACGGCGTGTAATGATTCCAAAAGAGCTTCTACATCATGCTTTTCCTCTTTCAAGAGGTGTAGCACTAAGCGTAATGCTGTCTTGCGTCCGATGCCGGGTAACTTTGACACATTAGCCACGGCGTTGTCCAATAATTTCGATGTATATTGACTCTTGTTAATCATAAGGCGCAAATATAAGCCTTCTGCTTCAATTAAACGATATAAACACGAACTTTATTGTATTGTTGAGTTTCGATTTAAAACCAGTTTGGAAAATGTTGCATGATTTTACATCACCTACGACGATGCTATGTTGCCCGCAGGGTTGCCATAGGATAGTAAATATGTTTACATTCGGGACGTTTGGGGTGTGTTTGTGAAACGTTGATGGAGGAATGTTGTGTCGTCAAGAATGCGGAGAAAGAAGGCGGATAGAGTGGTGGTTTTTGACAGCAATAATAGATGTTTAAAGTAAATTTAAACGGTTCATTTATTATTAAGTGATTATAAGTTTGTATCTTTGTTTCGTAAATAATACAAGAAGAGATGGTAAAGAAAAACATAATAACATTGTTGGCCGGGGTGATGTTTGCGATGATGTCAAACGCAGTGATGGGACAGAAAGCACCGGAGGTTGTTTATTCGTCATCGTCGTTGGATACGTTAATTGCCGTTAATGTCAAAGTCAACCGAAATCAGCAGACAATAGACGGGTATCGCATACAGATATATTCGGGTTCGGGTTCGCAAGCGAAGAAAGAAGCATTTGACAAGAAAGAGAAGATGTTGAAGAGCTTTCCGGCAATAGCCGATGAGGTGTATGTGGCATATAATGCGCCATTTTGGCGAGTGCGAGTTGGTAATTTTCGAGACAGATGCGAAGCACTGCCGTTGTTGGTGATGATAAAGCACCAATTTCCGGGAAGTTATACCGTTCGAGACAACACGATAAAAAAGAACAATCTTAAATAAGAAAGAGAAGGGGAAAAGGGTTAGGAAAAGAAAAAGCAGGTCGGCATGGTATTCTATAGAGAGGGTATGAATCCAGAAAAAAGTTGAGGTAAATATCAAATACTTTTGAGTAAAATGTGATAAAATGTAAAAATAACTAAGTATATTTGCACGCACATTTAGAATGTAAATAGTAATTATAATTAGGTATATAAACAAAACATGGCAACATTACAAACACTTAGAAACAAAGCAGGTGTGTTTATTGCTATCTTTATCGGATTGGCATTGCTTGCTTTTATTTTGACAGACCTTTTAGGATCTAACGGTAGCATGTTTTCTAACAACGATGTTATAGGAGAGATTGACGGTCAGACGATTAAGTATCAAGAGTATCAGAATCGAGTAGATGAGTATGAGACATACGTAAAGATAACTCAGCGAGTAAATTCTCTTAATGAGCAGTTTCAAAATCAAATACGTGAAGAGGTATGGCGTTCGATGGTTCAAGATATTGCATTTGGCAAGGTGGCAGATGAGGTCGGCATAGCTGTTACGAGTGAAGAGATTTTGGATATGGTACTTGGTTCACACGTAGCACCAGAGTTCCGTCAGTTGTTCTCAGACCCACAGACAGGAGTATATGACAGAGCAACAGCAGAGAGCTTTGTTGTAAACCGCAGCAATCCGATGAATCAGTATGCGGGAGAGCATTCATTCATGTGGAATTTCTTGGAGAAGAGTGCAAAGAACAATCGTTCTATCAATAAGTATATGAATCTTCTTAGCAGCAGTATCTATTGTACAGATGTGCAGGCTAAGATGGAAGCAGAAAAAGGTGCAAAGGTTGTGGATATGCAGTATGTAGGCATTCTTTACAATGCTATACCTGATAGCACACTCAATGTTTCAGAAGCAGAGATAAAGGCACGTTATGAAAAGATGAAGACCATGTATGAAGTTCAAGATGGTCGCGATTTGGAATACGTGTCATTCCCTATAGCAGCAACAGAGGCAGACGTTGAGAATACAAAGAAGGCTGTGGAAGAGTTGTTGGCTGACTTCTCGGCAGCAGATATCGATGCATATCGTTTTGCGCAGAACAATGCAGAGACTCCTGCAGCAGAGAGATATGTATCAGAGGCACAATTGCCACAGGCACTTGCAGATTTTGTTAAGACGGCCAAAGTTGGAGACGTTTACGGACCATACCGTGATGCAGAGACATTTAAGATTTCTCGTCTTGTATCTATCGCACAACGCCCTGATTCGGTAAAGGCAAGCCATATACTTATTCAGACAGACGTTAAGTTGGCAGATAGCCTTATGTCAGTTGTGAATGCATCTAACTTCGCAGAACTTGCACGTCAGTACAGCCAAGACCCGGGTTCGGCAATCAATGGAGGTGACTTGGATTGGTTCGCAGACGGAATGATGGTGCCAACATTCAATGAGGCATGTTTCAACGGCGAGAAAGGCGATATAGTACGTATTGAGTCAGAATATGGAGTGCACATCATCTACATACGCGATAAGGGTGTGCCATCAACTAAGTATAGCATCGCAACAATTGATAAGAGCATACAGTTTAGCAATGAGACACACAAAGATGTGTTCAACGTAGCGAACAATTTCGCATCATCAGTTAAGGACAAGGCGTCATTCGATGCTATGGTAGACAGTGCTAATTTGGTTAAGCGTTTTGCTACATCTGTTAGCAAGAATGCACAGACAATAAATAACATCGCCTCTACACGCGAGATGGTACGTTGGGCATACGAAGCTAATATAGGCGAAGTGTCAGATCTTTATGATTGTGGCGATCAGTTTGTAATTGCAGTTCTTGTGAAGAAACAAGACAAGGGATATGTAAGTTTGCAGGAGGTGGCACCAGTTCTTTCACGTGAGATACTCAATGATAAGAAAGCAGCAGTAGTAAATGAAGCAATACAAGGGAAGAGCCTTGCTGCTATAGCAGAGCTTTATAAGACACAGGTAGACACAGTATCTAATGTTACTTTTGCATCTAATGTTGTGGCAGGAGCCGGTGTAGAGCCAAGTTTAGTGGCGGTAGCAGTGACATCGGAGCCGGGTAAGGTTAGCCAGGCAGTGAAAGGCATGAACGGTGTATATGCAGTTGAAGTTACAAATGTTGAGACTAACGAGCCGAATATCGAAGCTGTTAAGGCTGCATATCAGCAGCAGTTTACATCATTGCAAAATCAGGCATATCAGAACATAATCGATGTGGAGATTACAGATAATCGCATTAAGTTCTACTAATATAAGTAGACTATAAGTATCTATAAAAGGCTGTCCGCATGGGCAGCCTTTTATATATTAATAGATAGATATACAATATACTATTATGGCATATTTAACGAGTGGAGATATAATAGCTAAATATGAGTCGGACAGTCGAATCAAGGCATTGCGTGACTATTGGGGAGGTGATAACAAAAGCGGTTTGACGCTGAAAGGCGTCTTGGCTTCGTTTAAATCTATTGTTATAGCTACAGCCGGTTGCAGACAGAATCTTATCATCTGTCGAGAGCGCGATGATGCCCCCTATCTGTATCATGACATCACGAAATTCGTTGGAGAAGAGCATGTGTGTTTTCTGCCCTCGTCATTTAAGCGTATGCCTGATGCTAAAGGCTATGACCTTCAGAATATACAGCTTCGAACGGAGGCACTGCGGAAATTGTTGTCAGCAGACCCCGTCACCGTTGTTACGTATGCCGAAGCATTGGCAGAGAAAGTAGTATCTGCGCAGGAATTCTCGGACAACACCTTCACGGTGAATGTTGGAGATACATTGAGTATATCGTTTCTTAATGAGGTACTTATAGAGTATGGATTTCAGAGAGTGGACTTTGTCTTTTCGCCGGGACAATTCTCGGTGCGAGGAAGTATAGTAGATGTCTTCTCGTTTGCCGATGATAAACCATACCGCATTGACTTCTTTGGTGATGAAGTCGACTCCATACGTACTTTCGAATTGGAAAATCAATTGTCGGTCGAAAAGCTCGATACCGTGACTATCATATCGGACTTTACGAGCAGTGGACAGTCGGGACGTTCATTGCCACTGTCTGCGGTGCTCAACGAAGAGTGTGCCGTGTGGTTTGAAGGCATGGACGACATCAAGGCATTCATTGACGGCGTGTATGACAAAGTTGAAGAGTCGGAGTATGAAGAGCAGAGAGTGTCAAAGGAAATGTTCTGTTCGTCGAAGGAGTGGTTTGCTGCGTTCTCCAACAGATGGGTAGATATGACGGAACAACCCGCAACGACAGATGTCATTGAGTTTTCGGTTGTGGGACAGCCACTCTTTAAAAAGAATTTTGACCTTCTCGAAGATGATATGTATTATCGTATATCAGATGGTTATCAGGTGTTTATTCTCTCCGACAATAGTCGACAACTTGAGCGTCTCAGAGCCATACTGTCAGAACGCAAGCGCAAGTTGAAATACCGAGAGGCAAAAATAGCACTACACGAGGGATTTGTCGATAACATAGCCCGCAGATGTTTCTATACCGACCATCAAATATTTGAGAGATACCATAAATATTCGCTTCGTAATGAGAAATTGCGACAAGCGCAACAGGCTATATCATTGCGAGAACTTAGTTCGCTCAATGTAGGAGACTATGTGGTACATGTAGACCACGGCATAGGCGTTTTTGGCGGACTTGTCACCACGGAGGCCAACGGCAAGACATTTGAGGCCGTGCGTCTGACATTTCGTGATGGGGACACACTCCTTGTCAATGTTCAGTCGCTTCATCGAATAGGCAAATATAGAGGCAAAGACGGAGTAGAACCCAAAGTGAGCAAACTTGGTACTGCTGCGTGGTCTCGTATGAAGGAGAAAACAAAAAGCCGCGTCAAGGATATAGCCCGAGAACTCATTGCGCTCTATGCTAAACGTAAGGCAGAGGAAGGTTATGCCTTTTCACCGGACTCTTTTTTACAATCGGAGCTCGAAGCATCGTTCCTCTATGAAGATACCCCCGACCAGTATAAGGCCACGCAAGCCATCAAGTCCGATATGGAGAACGGCGCACCGATGGACCGTCTTGTCTGTGGAGACGTCGGCTTCGGGAAGACAGAACTTGCTATTCGTGCAGCCTTTAAAGCGGTGGCAGACAATAAGCAAGTAGCAGTACTTGTCCCTACAACGATATTAGCCTTTCAACATTATAACACCTTTACGGAACGACTTAAAGGAATGCCATGTAAGGTGGAGTATCTGAGTCGACTGCGCAAGACATCGGAGGTAAAAGCCGTCATCAAAGGTTTGCAAGAGGGAACGGTAGATATTGTCATAGGTACTCATCGTCTTATAGGCAAGGATGTTAAGTTTAAGGATTTGGGATTGCTTATTATTGACGAAGAGCAACGTTTTGGCGTCGGAGTGAAGGAAAAGCTCAGAGAGATAAAAGTCAATGTAGATACGCTGACTCTATCGGCAACACCTATACCTCGTACTTTGCAGTTTTCTCTCATGGGAGCTCGTGACTTGAGTGTCCTCACAACGCCACCATCTAATCGTCAGCCTATCGTCACAGAGGTGCATCCATTTAGTGATATAGCTATGCGTGGGGCTATAACATACGAACTCGAACGTGGTGGTCAGGTCTTTATTATTAATAATCGTATAGCACATCTCTATGAATTGCAGACTGTCATAGCGCGTATGTTGCCAACAGTAAAGACCGTTGTGGCACACGGACAAATGGACGGTGTAGAGTTGGAGAGTATCATGCTCGATTTTATGCGTGGAGATTATGATGTCTTGTTGGCTACGACGATAATAGAGTCAGGCTTGGATATACCAAATGCAAATACTATTATTGTAAATAATGCTCATCAGTTTGGTCTTAGCGAATTACATCAGCTACGAGGCCGTGTGGGACGTAGTAACAAAAAGGCTTTCTGTTACCTCTTTGCGCCTCCTGTTACAACTCTTACGTCAGATGCTCGTCGCCGTCTTAAAATCATAGAAGAGTATTCTGATCTCGGTAGCGGTTATGCTATAGCTATGCAGGACCTCGATATACGTGGTTCAGGTGATGTGCTCGGTGCAGACCAGAGTGGTTTTATATCTGATATAGGGTATGAGACGTATCAGAAGATACTCAATGAGGCTCTCTATGAACTCAAACAAACGGAGTACAAAGAGATGTTTGAGGGTCAACAACAAGAGGATGAGGTGTTGACTGAGGATAAAGATATTGTCTTCGTAAGTGATGTGCAGATTGATACAGATGAGGAGTTGCTTTTCCCTGAAAGTTATATTAGTAGCATTTCTGAACGTATGCGTTTGTATAAAGAACTTGATAATCTAACGTCAGAAGAGGCTATAGGGGTGTTCCGTAGTCAATTGATAGACCGTTTCGGACAACTGCCTTCTGCCAGCGAACAGCTGCTTACTCTTGTGCGTATACGTTTGAAGGCGCAAGGGTTGGGGATAGAACGCATAGTGTTTAAGAACAAACAACTATTTCTTTACTTCGTTACAGACCAAGAGTCGGCATTCTATCAGTCTCCTGTATTCACTCGTATCATAGGTTGGATACATGGCAATCCTCGACGTGTGCAGTTGAAGGAGACAAAAGGCAAACTGTGCATGGTGTCGAAATATGCAACGACGATACAGGAAATATACGATATGCTTGAAGCTATGGAGGGTGAGTAAAATAGAAGCAGATGTGTATCAGGTGGTGATGTTATATATATTGGGTTAATAGAAAAGTGGATAAAAGATTAGTTATAGATATGAAGGTTGTATATTGATGAATGGAAAGGTATTAGAATGATAAATGAATAAAAAAGTGATATGAGAGTTTTACTAATTACACTGCTGTTCTTGTTATGTTGTGGACAGTTAGAGGCAAAGGGTTTGCTATTTGGGTTGGAGTTTAGGTCAATATTCGTTCCTAAGAATGTTGTGACCGAGGAGTTTTGTACTAAAGAAGCTTTAAGGGGGAAGGCAGGGTATGCTTTCAATGATAGGGTGTCTGCGTTTGTTGATTTTGGGTTTCATGCTGATTACGGTGTCTTTACGGCAGGTGTAGAGGTTGCTCCCTTGCAACAGGTTCCGAATCTGAAAACGGCATGTAGGGTCGGAAGGGGATTTAGCGGCGCAAATGAGCTGACAGGAACAAAAGCTAAGTTGTTTTCTGATTTGTCAATAGGTTATGTTATCTTCTCTTATCGTCGTTTGAACGTGATTCCGAGAATAGGTTGCGCTTATTATCTTATCGGAGAGAACGAAGAAGAGGCATCGTTAATCCCTTTACATAAGCCTATCGAGAAGTTCCCTGTTCATCATGGACAGTTGTTTGTTGGTCTTGAAATAGAGTTCTAATATAAT
>CALAUL010000020.1 GCA_937892255.1 uncultured Bacteroidales bacterium
ATTGTAGCAGACAACGTTGTAGGTCCTTCACTTGGTCAGGAAGCTATTGAGAGTGGTCTTTGGTCATTCCTATTGGCATTCTGTGGTGTACTTATCTACATATTGTTCTTCTATGGCTTTAAGGCTGGTGGCGTTGCTGACTTTGCACTTATCTGTAACTTGTTCTTTATAGCAGGTATCTTGGCGTCATTTGGTGCAGTACTTACATTGCCAGGTATCGCCGGTATCGTTCTTACTATAGGTATGGCGGTGGATGCTAACGTTATCATATATGAACGTATTAAGGAAGAAATACGTGCCGGAAAGTTGGTTCGCAATGCAGTGACAGAGGGTTATAAAAACGCTATGTCGGCTATTGTAGATGCTAACATCACTACATTCCTTACTGCCCTTATACTCTTCATATTTGGTACAGGTCCTATCCAAGGTTTTGCTACTACTCTTATGATAGGTATCGTGACTTCGTTCTTCACAGCAGTATTCATCTCTCGTATCATCATTGAGCATATTGTTAAGAAAAACGAAAACATGGCGTTCAGCACAAAGATGACAGAGCACTTCATGGAGAACCTTAACATCAATTTCCTTGCAAAGCGTAAGATATATTTTATTGTGGTATCTGTCATAATGCTCATTTGCTTGGGTTCACTTTTCACACGTGGATTGAGCAAAGGTATTGACTTCACAGGTGGTCAGATCTTTGTTGTACGTTTCGATGAGCCGGTATCAACAGTAGAAGCACAGCAGTCGCTCAGTGCACAGTTTGAAGGTGCTACTGTTGAGGTCAAGACTTTCGGTCGCGATAATCAGATACGTATAGCAACAAACTACGGTCTTGATCTTGATCAAGATGTTGTGGAAACGAAATTGTACGAAGGATTGAAACAATATATAGGAGCAGATGTTGACAAAGATACATTCCTCTCTGTAAATCGTCAGTCATCAGAGAAGGTAGGTCCTACCATGGCATCTGATATCAAGGAGAAGGCTGTATATGCAATTATCTTCTCACTCATTGTGATGTTCTTCTATATATTCTTGCGATTCCGCAAGTGGGCATACGGTGCATCAGCGGTTATAGCACTTGCGCATGACGTAGTGTTTACACTCGGTGTATTCTCGTTGTTCTACTCTGTAATGCCGTTCTCAATGGAGATTGACCAGTCATTCGTTGCTGCTATCTTGACTATCGTAGGTTATTCTATCAACAACACAGTGGTAATCTTCGACCGTGTACGTGAGTCGTTTGCTACTAATCCTAAGGGTGACCCAATGGTTGTCATCAATCAGGCTCTTAACTCTACAATGGCTCGTACATTTAATACTTCTGCAACAACACTCGTTACACTCTTTGTCATCTTGGTATTCGGTGGTGAAGTTGTAAGAGGATTTGTATTTGCTATGACAACAGGTATATTCATAGGTACATTCTCATCAGTACTCTTGGCTACACCTCTTGCATATACAATACTTACAAGCCAGAAGAATAAGAAAAAGAAATAAGATAGTTAAATCTATCGTTGCATAGTATCGAAGAGGTTGCCGTATTTCGGTAACCTCTTTTTTCATAGCATCTTTTGTCAGTTTGTGTTATATAGGATAAAAAACAATTTTATAATTTTGCGACTATGAAATACGAATATAAAACAAAAGGAGTGTGTAGCACAGTTATATACATTGATGTAGACAACGACATATTGCAAAAAGTGCAGTTTATAGGGGGCTGTCATGGAAATTTGCAAGGTATTTCCAGCTTAGTGGAGGGTATGAATATCGATGATGTCATATCTAAACTTGAGAACATACGATGTGGAGGAAAAACTACATCTTGTCCGGATCAATTGGCAACAGCACTTCGTCAGATAAAAATTAACAATTAGTTTCAACCTATGGTAAACAGAGTTTTTCTGATAGGGTTTATGGGTAGTGGAAAAACCACTATTGGCAAATTCATTGCTCGTGATATGGGGTGGGAGTTCATAGATATGGACGACTACTTTGTACAAATGAAAGGTTGTTCAGTCAAAGAATTCTTCGCACGTGAAGGAGAGGAGGCTTTTCGCAAGTCAGAACGCGAAATAGTAAAAGAACTTTGCACAAAAGAGAATGTAGTAATAGCTACAGGAGGAGGAGCTCCATGTTATTATGACAACATAGATATCATGAATAGAGCAGGACTTACGATATACATCAGTGTAGAACCAGCAATATTAGCCAAACGCCTAAGTAAAGCTAAAGCAGAACGACCGCTTATTGCCGAAAAAGATGATAGTGAACTTCTAAACTATATCAGTGCAAAACTTGCTGAACGTGAACCCTTTTATCGTAAGGCACGAATGATAACAGATGGGGAGGTTGTCCCTTTTTCAAACTATCGTTCGTTGATAGAGATGTTTCCGGAAGATTTATACTTTTAAATATCAATATATGCTATGATTCTTAATATTGATACATCTACAAATGTATGTTCTGTTGCACTCACCGAAGGAAATGAGGTTTTGGCGCACAAGATGATATTAGGGACAAATGAACATGCCTCAAAGTTGACTGTACTCATTGAGTCAATGCTCAAGGAGAAGCATGTCGTCATGTCAGAACTTAAAGCTGTGGCTGTCAGCAGTGGTCCGGGATCGTATACCGGGTTGCGCATAGGAATCTCGACGGCAAAAGGAATATGTTATGCACTCTCGTTGCCTCTCATTGCCGTTGGAACGCTCGACATAATTGCACAAGGACTTTTCAGCAAATGCCCGGAAGCAATGTATGCCGTTGCAATGATTGACGCACGTCGCATGGAGGTATATTCACAGATAATATCGCGTACGGGGGAGAAACTGACCGATGTCGAAGCTCAAATAATAGACGCATCATCATATAGTACGTATTTGGCAGATAAAGAGCTTTATTTTTGCGGAAATGGTACTGACAAATGTGCAGATATCATCACATCGCCAAATGCCAAATTTATACCTGAAATTTACCCCTTGGCGCAATATATGGCTTCGCTTTCCGATGAGAAGTATAAAGAAGGACAATTTGAAGATGTTGCCTACTTCGAACCGTTCTACTTAAAAGAATTTGTAGCGACGGTGGCAAAAAACAAAATATTTTGATTTAGAGGAATAGTTTAGTACCATAATGTAGAGGAGAGATCTTGGGTCTCTCCTCTTTATGTTTTGTACAGCCACAATTAATTATCGTTCACTTTATCACAATGCTTGTAGCTTTTCTATTAGTTTTGCCGTGGAAAGTTCTTTGGTGACCAAATACGAGGCAATTCCCACTGCCTTTGCCCCATCAACGTTTGACTGATTATCGTCGAAAAAAACAGCCTCTTCTGCCTTATAGCCATGCGATGTAAGTACGGTCTCATATATATTCCTATTTGGTTTGCTCATGTGCATCTGATGAGAATACCACACTTTGTCGAATAGTTGAGAAAGACTGTCGTATCCGTTTGCCAAACCGTCAAAATATTCGAGATGTATCTGGTTGGTGTTGCTAAGAAGTACAACTTCATGTTTTTTACGCAGTTGTTCGATAAGCAAGATGTTTTCATAAGGGAAATCGCCTATCATGGCATTCCATGCGTTGCGTATGTCATCGTTGGAAACTTGTACTCCCGACATCTGTCGGACGTGATTGCAGAACTCTTCGGGCGAGATAAGGCCTCGTTCAAAGTCGGTAAAGAATCCGCTCACAGAGTGACTTTGTGTGACGTATTTTTCCACATCTTGTATGCCTAATGCATTGAAAGCTTTGATAGTAGCTTCCATGTTTATATCTATCATCACGTTACCCAAATCGAATATTATTAGTTTCGTATCGGATATTTTTGAATATTTTTCTATCATATATTTTGCACTTTATGAAAAAGGTTCTATATTTGCACTGCTTTTGAGAGTTCAATACTGCAAAAGTAATAACTTTTGATGAAAAAGTAGGGCCTATAGCTCAGTTGGTTAGTAGCACCTGACTCATAATCAGGGGGTCGCTGGTTCAAGCCCAGCTGGGCCCACTACTTTAGAGATAGTACCAGATTTGGTGCTATTTTTTTTGTTTGTTATGAAGGCATTTAGGTCTTTTATGCAATTTGTTTAAAGAGCTAAGGTAAAGTATCTTATTCCAAGATAAAAAAGTAGGAGATTAAACAAACTTTTTTGGATTTCTAAGTGTATTAATATCTAATTTGGTTACATCTGAAGAAGTATAAATATTAAAATTTGGTATTATGAAACTAACAAACAAAGCATTAGCCGAGTTTATCGGAACGTTTACCCTTGTATTGGGAGGTTGTGGCACAGCTGTTTTTGCCTGTGGTAGTGTTGGATTTTTGGGTGTTTCTCTTGCATTTGGTCTTACTGTTGTAGCTATGGCTTATGGCGTAGGGCATATATCGGGAGCACATCTCAATCCTGCCGTATCACTTGGTGTACTTGTCAACGGACGAATGACAGTAAAGGAGTTCATGGTATATGTTGTATCTCAAATATTAGGAGGTATAGCGGCAGCCGGAGTTCTATACTTTATAGCATCGACATGTGGTATGTCTATAGGAGGCTTTGCAGCAAATGGTTATGGAGAAGCATTTGCGGGAGCAGCAGGATACTATAAGACAACAGCAGCCGGAGCATTTGTAGTGGAAGCTCTTCTTACTTTCCTTTTCCTTTTGGTGATATTGGGTGTTACAGATTCAGAGAATTCGTCTACAGGCAAATTCGGAGGCTTGGCTATAGGTCTTACACTTACTCTTATACACCTGATATCTATTCCGTTGACTAACACGTCTGTCAATCCTGCACGTTCTATATCGCAGGCATTATTCGCTGATAACGCATTTGCACTTCCTCAACTTTGGCTCTTCATTGTAGCTCCTCTTGTAGGTGCTGCACTTGCAGGTGTAGTGTATAAGGTGTTAGTATGTAAGTGCTGTAAGTGTAAAGAAAGTTAACAGAGAAGGTTCGTTCGTCGGAGATAAGAGATTATCCTGATAAGAATACGAATATCACAGTTGGCAGAGCGGTTCTGAAAAGGATTTGCTCTGCTATTTTTTTGACCTACATACAAAAACAAGCCGAACTAATGTCCGACTTGTCGATGTTAAACTATTTTTGTCTTATTTAGAAGCTGTTTAAAATTTATTGAATAATTATAATAGCCAGCTTCAAATCATAACTTTCGGCATCTTTGAAACCGTTTTCGCCCTATTTCAATTCATCATTTTTGAAAATAGCCCGCTATTATCGGCAAAAGAGTGAATTAAAATATATTCAAAAA
>CALAUL010000021.1 GCA_937892255.1 uncultured Bacteroidales bacterium
GTCTGTTGCGCCTCTGTCTCTCTGCATCTCTTCTCTTGTGCTATCAACTTGCGCAGACTCTCCAACGTGTTGGGTTTTATGCCTCGTATCTTTTTCAAGAATCTATAACTGCGCAACTTGTCAATGAGTTTGGCATCTAAGAAGACCTTCCGCCCTGCCACGCTAACACAGACGTCCATCGTTTCAAGCTCCTTCTTGTAGTCATGTCTTTGCAGTTCGTCAAGAGTCACCTCTATGCACTTCTCACGCGTAAAACGAGGGTAAATATCAGATTTTAGGATAATCTTGTCGTCCTTGTCTCTCTTTCTATAAGGCATAAAACCGTGCAGATGTGGCATATACATATCCATGTCATTGGCATGTTTCTTACGCCTTTTCAGTACGAACTCCTTCAGTCGTCCGCGTCTCAATTCACAGCTAAAATCCTCCTTGTTGAGCGACATGTTTCTCGGGCCATTGCGCATAAAGATATGCATTGAGTCGTCTATATCTTCGTGCGTTATCTCGTCTAAATTCTTTTTCTTGACGAGGTAGACCTCCCCACACACTTGTAAATGCCGTTTGTTCTTACGTCTGATGAGCTCTTCGTATTTATCCCTGCCCGTTGCCAAACGTCGAGCCTTCATCTCATCGGCAGACTCAGTCCCGTGGCATGCGGCTTTATATGTAGTGCCTCGTTTCTCTATAAGTTCCTTCTCGCCCGACTCGCCGCGAGCCAATGCGTCTTTGTACTTTTTGATGTGCTCTCGTGTCTCACGGTGCTTCTCTTGTATGTCTTGTTCTGTGATATTGCGGTAGTGATAAGCTCTGCAACAACCTTTTGCCGTCTTGTAATGTCCCTTCTCGGCTTTTTGCTGCCAATAAGCAACACGTTCAGGGTCTTTAAACTCCTCGAGCATCATCTCCTGTGCTCTGCGAAATCTCTCCCTGCATGCCTCTTGTTTCAGTGTGCGCGAATATGTGTACTCGGGAACTTTCATGATATAGATGTTCCCCCATTTGACTCTTACGGTATGTCCTATGTGTTTGTACTGACGTCTGAGGTCTTTGACTATATAACATGTACTTGTAATAGAAATCTTTGCCATTAGCTTGAATTTTTAAAAATGTAAGACAAAAATACATGATAAATATTTAACAAACAAATTTAATCATGAGAAGATATTGACATACAGGTTGGCATTTGTGGTAAAAAATCAAATCTATTGCCGTTTTGATGCGTGGGTGTGGATTTCTATTTTGTGTCGGTATTCATAACTTGTTGCCTTT
>CALAUL010000022.1 GCA_937892255.1 uncultured Bacteroidales bacterium
CTGATAGTGTGTTTTTTATAGTGATGGTTAAATTATGTTGAAGTGTTTTCGTGGGTTTGTTTTTATGTCGGTTTGGGCGGTTTTAGCGTGTTTTGGGGTGATTGTGGGGTGTTGTTTTTGGTAGCATTTTGCAGGGTTTGGGGTGTGGGTTGTGCTGTTTCGGGTGTTGCTGGGGTTTGTTGGTCGATTGGGGTGTGCGTGGTTGGGCTTGTATATATGGTTACATCACGGAGGGTTTCTGCCATTTTGATACCTAATGTCTCTCGCATGAGGTGTGTCTCTTCGCTGATTATCTCTTGCATGAAGTGTGCCATCATACAGCCTCTGAGGGTTTTATAGCCTTGACGGCGTTGTTTGGTGCGAAAATGTTGCAGCTGTTGTTTGTCCTTCAGTGCTTCGAGCATACGTTGTTGGGCTTTGACAAAGCGAGCTCGGCAACGAAGTTGTTCTTCGGTTTTCATGTCCTTATGTAGGGGCATGCGTATCACTGAGATTTTACCTGTACAGGTGACTCGTACGGTGTATCTCCCGTCTTTTCTCCACTTACGACGGTAGCTCTCTACCATCTGGGTGTTGTATTGCATTTGGAATATCATAATGGCAAATGTACATCATTTTTAGGACATAAGCGGTAAACGGGAGTTTTTTTTCTCTTAAGGCGAGTTCTATAAATTCACCGTTCTAAAAAAAGAAGTATAGAGTGAACTTTTCGGTACTTTTTGATTTATTTCGGCAACTTGCTGTTTGTCACTCGGTCACAGTGCTCGCACTGCTCCCTCTTTTCGTACAGCAATTTACTCGAAATAAAACCAAAAACTCCGCGAAATGAATTTATAGAACTCGCCTTAAAAGAGGGGAACGCTACGGTGTAGGTATGGTGTAGGTATGGTGTAGGTATGGTGAAGATAGCGTGTTCTTTCGTCTTTTTATAAAAATGTCGAGAGTAAAATAAGTTTTGAGGCAAAGGAAGGAGATTACACCTCACAATGAAAAAGGGAGCTGCAGTCCGAAAACCACAACCCCCAAATATCGAATATGACACTTCTGTCGAGTATTATTTTGTAACGATAGTAAGTTTGTCGTCATTAGGCTTAAACACGAGACCTTGAGCCTTTTTCTTGTCAGCCTTATATACCTTAAAGTCGAGTTTTGACCAATCTATCTTGTCGGTACTCTGTGCCACCTTAGCATGAGGAACAACAGCACCATCACGAACGAGAATTACAGCAGGAATAGGACCTGCCTGTATATCATGCCAACCTGGAGAATAGACCTTTCCACTCTGATAATCTATCCATTTGCAACCGGCAGGCAAATATACGTTGCGGGTCTTAGCATTTTCAAACATAGGAGCTACGAGGATATCGTTGCCAAAGAGATATTGGTCTTCTATAAACCAAGCTCCTGGGTCATCAGGGAACTCAATGAAAAGAGCCCTAACCATAGGTAGACCCGTCTCTGTACAATGCTTAGCTTGAGCGTAGACATAAGGCATAAGCTTATACTTCATCTCTGCACTTTGGCGGAAAGCATCAGTAAACCCTTCATTGTAGAGCCACGGCTCTGTTGGAGGAGCACCATGAGCACGAGAGTGTGAAGTAAGGAAGCCGAAAGGTAACCAACGACGATAAAGCTCCTCTGGAGTTGACTGTACGAAACCACCTATATCATGGCTCCAGAAAGGGAAACCAGAGATACCGAAAGAGAGACCACCTTTAAGAGTAGAGAGCATAGCCTCATTGGTATTAGCTGCGTCGCCACCCCAATGGATAGGATAACGTTGAGACCCTGCCCATGCACTACGAGCCCAGATGATATGTTCGCCGTTGACCTCCTTAGTAATATCTGCAACAGTCTTGTTGTATAGGAGTGGATATTGATTATGTTCGTAGAGACCTGTACGTCCTGAAGCATAAAGACCATTTTTAAGCGGAGCAGCCTCACCAAAATCAACCTTAATAGCACCTACTCCGAGTTTGAGTAATCCGGCTATTTTATCCTGATACCATTTAACCGTTGCGGGATTAGTAAAATCGAGCACTACGTCCTCGTAAGGGAGAGAACCTGAAGGAGACTTGACACCCAAGCCATTTTCGACTAGCTCTTTGAAGTACCTATTCTTAGGAGTAAAATAGGGTAATTGCCATAGTGAGATATGGAACCCTTGACTCTTTAGATCTGCCACCATCTTTGCAGGGTCAGAGAAACGATCTTCGGCAAACTTATAATCACATTGCCAATCTACGCCAAACCAACCTGTATCGAAATGGATAACATCAGCAGGTATCTTATTCTCTCTTATCTTCTTTGCCACATCATAACCCTCATCTTGTGTAAAATAAGTGATACGGCTCATCCATGTACCGAAACTCCAAAGCGGAGGCAGTGGAGCCTTACCTGTCACATCGGTATACTCATCGAGTATCTCTTTTGGCTGACCGAAGAAGAAGAAGAAATCCATGACCTCATCAGCCATAAAGAGTTTTGTGGTACCTATATACGAAGCGCCGAAATCAGCTGTCACAGGAGCTGAAGTGTGCATAAAGACGCCATACCCTTTATTGCTCATAAAGAAAGGAACGGGCTTATACATCTGATCAGTCTCCGGTCCTTGAGGGTCAGTCACAAAGAGATTAACCTTTTGTCCTACCTTATTAAGTGAAGTAAACGACTCGCCGCATCCATAAATACGCTCTGAGGGGCTCAAGGAGAGCATTGGAGCTATAGAACGAGAATTGTCAGAAGCGCGTTTGATAAAACAGAAAGGCAGTTGCTTAACCTGAGTAGTATCGTTATCACCTAAGACGCGTGTTTTCTGTATCACCCTACCCTCTGCATCACGTAATACAATACGCCAAGGGTATTTAGAAACGGTGATAGAACCAGCTGCGCTCTTATAAGTCACCTCATCATTTGACTCTGAGACCTTCCATGCTGAAGAAGTTGGCAATTCACCATTTATCATAACCTCTGGAGTCTGAGTAGGACGAATATCCGAAGTATAGACACGCAAGCGAACAGTACGTTCGGATATAAAATCGATATCAAAATCAAGAACAGGGTCATTGTCGTAAGCTGGAGTTGGGAAATCGAGCATGTCGAGAGGCACTTGCCACTGACCGTTGGTATTGAAAGCCTGACGAGGCACGACATTATGACGTTTCCACTTTATCTTACCTGAAGCCGAAGAAGTATCGAACTGGGCTAAGCTATCAGCAAAGAAAAAGACATTGGACATATCTGCAAAATCGGCACTCATATCGACAGCTTGATTGAGCAGATATTGCTGTCCACCATTGAGAGATAACTGTCCCACAACCACTGCAGAAGAGGCAAAGAGAAACGCAGAAGAGAAAAATAGATATTTCAAATCCATGACTAAAAACATTAATAGTTATACAGCGACAAAGAAACAAAAAAGGAGATGCTCACGTATCAATGAAATGTTAGAAAAAACACCCTCGTTTGTATTATAGCTTGTATTTTACCAAGAAATAGATTACATTTGAGCGTCATAAAGGATAATTCTATGAAAACGTTGAGAAACACATTAATCATGTTGTTTGCCGTGATAGCAACAGCAAGTCATGCGCAACTCAAGGAGAAAGTTGACAGCATCATAAAAGTCAACAATGAAGGTGTTAAAGTTGCACGTTCATACTACAGCTATGACAAGAACGGCTATCAGACAATGTCAATGCACTACAACCTCAACAAAAAGGCCAATGTATGGGTCGGGACATTTAAAGAGACAGCAGTGTATGACGACAACGGCAACTGCATAAACAAAACGACATCATATTGGGACATGAAGACTCGCAACTGGATAGAGATGTCGAGAGAGGACTCGAAATATGATGAATATGGACGCCAGATAGAGTACGATTCAAGACAATGGAACATAGAGCGTGCATGCTGGTTAGGCTTGGAGCGAAAGTCGTATACATTTAGCGACAAGGGACTTATGACATCGTTCAAAGACTACACATGGAACGAAGCAAAAGGCATTTGGGAAAACACTTTATTGGACCAATACGAATACAACACCGAAGGACAAAAGGCCTTGGAAGTACACTCTAAATGGCAAAACAACGAATGGAAAAAGTTGACTCGCACCGAATATCAATATGATGCATCAACACATGCGCCTACCAGTGAGGTACTCTACAACAGCGAAAACGGAGAGTGGATACCGGAGTCAGAGACGACATACATATACAAAGTAGCGACGGCAACAGAAAACGCCACAAAGACAAAACGCCTACGTCTCTATGACAAAACAGGTAAAACATGGGTCGACATCGAAGAGTACATCAGCACCATCGATGCACAAGGAGCCGAAATAGCACTCAAACGCAGAGAGTTCAAAGACAACAAATGGTACGTCACCAAAGACGAACGTAACACACTGCAATATGACGAACATGGCAATGAGACATTCAACGAGAAAACGCAATGGATAGGAGGCAACGAATGGACAGGTCGTTCGCGTAACGAGACACAATACAACGAACAAGGCGACGTAGCCATGGAGCGCGAGACAACATGGGACCTAAACACCAACGACTGGAAAGGAATGAAATTCATTGAGTATGAATACGACGCTGACGGCTATGTAATAAAAGAGAAACATTACCGCTGGGACCCCAAAATAAACGATTGGAAAAACATGTCGATAATGGAATACGAATACGACAATAACCACAATAAAGTAAAGGAAGCAACAAGTTCGTGGAATAGCGTCAAGCAACGCTGGGACGTGTTCTACAATGGCAAATTCGAGTACGAATTTGACAAAGATGGATATATAGCCGTCATAGAAGAGTCGATGACAGACCCCGACGGCAAGTGGAAAAACGTATCGACGACGTATTATTACTAATAGACAAGAACAACAAGACAGACAATGACAGAAGTAGAGAAAAGCAAACTACAGGAGTCAATAGAGAGGCTTCGCAGTCGACTGCTTGAGACACCAGAATGGCCTATCGACTATATGTTTAAGTTCATCGTTCCCAACAACGGTGGAAAAGTAAACACCGTCAGAGACATGCTCCCTACACACGGCAAGACGACATTCAATCCAAGCAAAGACCTACATTTTGTTGCCGTGACACACGTAGCAAGCATGGCGTCTGCCGACCATATAATAGAAATAACAACAAAAGCCACATCCGTTGATGGGGTTATATCACTATAGCAATATGATGTTTCAGACACTCAACGAGCGTTACGGTTTAGGTAAGAACGTACTATTGGAATATATTGGCGAAGGGCATATAGCTATCATGAAATTCGTCAAACGCAGACTTTTGGTTAAAGATGGAGAGCAGTTTATCGACATTGCCAAGAAGATAAAAGAGAAAGACCCCGACATGAAGGTAAGTCTGCTATGCACAGACAACATCTGTTCAAAGACTGTTGCTATGCTCGAGAAAGCAGGTATCGATGTTCTGATAGGCGGAGAGGAAGAGAAGATTTAAAGGGCATTTAAAAGACGTTTAAAGGGTGTTTAAAGGGTATTAAACATATATAAGAGTATGCGCAATAATACGTATACTATTAAATCTGTCGAACTAATGTTATAAAGGATTTGTTTTGCATTGCAAAGGCTAATATTTAGTACTGTCGGATTACAAATCCGACAGAGCAGAAACAGAGGGGAGGAGGCATTTTGCAGTGGCATTGCAAAGGCATTGCAGAATCTCTGCAGAGGTATTGCAAAATACATTATTGTGCGCACTGGGTGCGCATGCTGTGCGCATACAGTGCGCACCAAATGCGCACCCGGTGCGCAGAAAAAAAATCGCATGAAATAAACGAACACCTCATGCGATTTTATAATAAAACTATACTTTATACTATATCAGTAGGCCTTCAAACTCATATCGAGGCTGCTAACATGGTGTGTCAACGCTCCAACTGAAATAAAATCAACTCCACACTCTGCATAATCACGCAAAGTATCCAATGTGATACCTCCCGAAGATTCCGTTTCGTACTGACCTGCTATACGTTCAACAGCTTTCTTTGTAGTTGGTATATCAAAATTATCAAGCATTATACGATGTACACCTCCAACCTGCATAACTTGTTCCAATTCATCAAGGTTACGTACCTCAACTTCAATCTTCAAGTCACGACCTGTCTCTTTTAGATACTTATGTACACGTTCTATAGCTTGAGGTATACCACCTGCGAAATCATTGTGGTTGTCCTTCAACATTATCATATCAAAAAGACCAATACGATGGTTGCAACCGCCACCTATCTTAACTGCCAACTTATCCAATAGACGCATGCCTGGTGTTGTCTTACGAGTATCAAGCACACGAGTATGCAAGCCTTCGAGTCGTTTCACATAGACATTAGTTGCTGTTGCAATACCACTCATATGTTGCATAAGATTGAGTACAAGTCGTTCAGCCATAAGTAAGGTACGAGTAGTACATCTCACTTTAAAAACGATATCTCCCTTTTTAACAGGCGTACCATCATCAATAAGTTTTTCAAACTCTACCTTAGGGTCCAACTTTGTAAAGACATCACGAGCCACATCAACTCCAGCGATGATACCATCTTCTTTAACTATAAGTTGAGCTCTATCCACTGCATCAGCTGGGATACATGAAAGAGACGAATGGTCACCATCTCCAACATCTTCACGAATTGCAGCATCAATAAATTCACTCAAGTAAGTGTCAAAATCAATCATTTTATTCTTCAAATCTTATTTGTTGAATGACGCAATTACCATCTCGTTGTTGCGTCAAAATATATAAACGAATACTTTTATTATCAGCCTTTACTGAACCTATAGCAAGGCGTGCGCCAGCCGAGGCTTTTTCCTGCGATAGAGAGCATTTAAGACTCTTAAATTTTTCCAAATATGATAGTAAAACCTGCTCGGCTTGTTTGCGACTATACACACCACCACCCTTTGGTGTAACCACCTCTACAGACGTACCAAAATACTCAGATATCTTTGAAATATTAAGGGTTACTACAGCATCATAACACGCCTTAGACATTCCAAACGTTTGTCCCTTGGGTGTCTGCGCTCCCACTGTCGCAATAGCAACTAAAAGCAATATAGTTATAATCACATGTTTCATTAGTGGCAAAGTTATATATTTTTTCCATCTTTGCACAAAAAATATTCACATAATGAAAACAATACTCTTGGCAATAGGAAAAACAGACGAAGTTTATCTCAATGAGGGAATAACAAAGTACACCAATCGTATTATTCGTTATACTCCTTATGAGATGAAAATAATCCCAGACATTAAAAATTCCAAAAACATGAGTCAAGAGCAACAGAAGAGACTTGAAGGACAAGCCATTTTAGCTGAAATAAACACATCTGACACTGTTGTTTTGCTTGACGAAGGAGGTAAAATGTATTCCTCTCGTAACTTTGCGGACTTTTTTACACGCATAGCCGTTAGTGGCACCAAGAGATTAGTATTTGTCATAGGCGGTCCATACGGTTTTTCACCTGAAGTATATGCTCGAGCAAACAATAAGATATCATTATCGCCTATGACGTTTTCGCATCAGATGGTGCGACTTATCTTTGCCGAACAGCTATATAGAGCACATACTATCATCAAGGGTGAGCCTTACCATCACGATTAGCCAACATGTATTCTCCCTGTGGTGACATATAGACAAAGCCGTAATCCGTCAGCCATCGCAACACCATGTCTATCTCAGCAGAAGAGTACGGCATAGCACATATAGCCTCGTAACTTTGAGGTCCGTCGGAGAGCAAGGCTCTAAGTTCTTTCTCTATCGTTTCGAATGTAACAGTATCCAACCCCGAACGACGTTTCTTATTAAGGCAGACATCACAATGTCCGCACGACGAAGAAGACTTCTCTCCGAAATAACGCAAGAGAAGCCTGCTGCGACATTTGTCATCGCGCTCACAGTATTCGATGACGCTATTTACTCTATCTTCTGCGTCGCTCTTGCGGTCGTCATATACTTCTCGAGGTATATGGAAATATCTATCGTCTTCTCTATCTACTGTCCAAACGATATACGAACAGCGTTTTTGTGGATTGTACAGCAAGACACGCATGCGGGCGAGTTCTTTGAGACGCTCGTAAACCTCCTGACGAGTTATATTGCAACGTTGAGCTATGATATTTTCGTCTATGACGGCATACTCCATGAAAAGACCTGTATATGAACGCAAAAGGACTTTGATAATAACATCGAGTTCGGGGTAAGCCATCTGAACATTATATAGCTCATGTCGTTGCATGATAAAGATGAGACGAGACGAGAATTCGGCTTCCTCTTGATAGTCGATATATCCGGCGTTGGCAAGGATATTGAGAGCGTAATGCGTTGTAAGCATTGACTTTTTGTATGCACTGCAAAATTCGCCCATGTTAAACTCCACCATTGTGCCGGCTCCGGAATTGACGCCTATGCTATACATATATGCCAACTTGTTATATACCGACAAAATCTCTTCTTTGGGAGGGTACGAATTGGCAATGGTCTTACGTAACTTAGCCTTATCGGCCTCACTCCATAAGAAGACAGCGTAAGCAGGTTTTTCATCACGTCCGGCACGTCCTGCCTCTTGAAAATAAGCCTCCAACGAATCGGGAGCGTCCATGTGTATCACCAGACGAACGTCCGGCTTGTCTATGCCCATACCAAAAGCATTAGTGCAGACTATAACACGTATCTTGTTTTCCGTCCATGCCGCCTGAATGGCATCCTTCTCTCGTGTTGACAATCCGGCATGGAAATAAGCTGCCGAAATGCCGTTTCGCAACAAGAATTCCGCATATTCCCTCGTGCGTTTTCTATTGCGAACATACACCAATGCACTTCCAGAGACCTTGCCGAGTATCGTTATCATCTGAGTCTCTTTGTTCTCGCATTTGCGCACCATATATGCGATATTCTTACGGGCAAAGCTCTTCTTGAAGACGTTGGGTTTTGCGAATTTGAGACGACTCATGATATCATCGACAACCTTTGGTGTCGCCGTGGCAGTCAGAGCCAATACCGGGACATCTGGCAATTCGGTACGTATATCGGCAATCTTCATATACGACGGTCGGAAGTCATATCCCCACTGCGAAATACAATGCGCCTCATCTACAACCAAAATAGAGACTTCCATCTGTGACAACTTGACCAGAAACTGCTCGGAAGACAATCTCTCCGGCGAGACGTAGAGAAACTTGCATTCTCCCAATATGCAATTGTCCAACGCAACATTTATCTCATCATGCGTCATACCCGAATACAACGCAGCTGCCAATATTCCCCTCTTGCGAAGGTTCTGCACCTGGTCTTTCATCAACGCTATCAGAGGCGTGATGACAAGGCATGTACCTTTCTTGGCGAGAGCTGGCACTTGAAACGTGAGCGACTTACCTCCGCCCGTAGGCATAAGGCCCAGAGTGTCACGACCTTGACCGATAGACATTATTATCTCCGGTTGCAACGGTCGAAACTCATTGTAACCCCAATATCGTCGTAATATTTCAAGATATTGTTCCATGCCCTACCGAACTATTATGAATAAGCCGAAAGTCAACCTTTCACACGTGACATGACGGCGTCATAGGCTTTCTCTGCGCATAGTTCTCCGTCAACAGCCGAAGAGGCGATACCTCCGGCATAACCTGCTCCTTCTCCACATGGGTAAAGTCCTTTTATCTGCACATGTTCCAAAGTATCATTGTCACGAGGGATTCTCACCGGTGACGATGTGCGACTCTCTACTCCTACGACAAGAGCTTCATTTGTCACGAAACCTCGTGCCGACTTGTCGAAGTTCTCAAATCCCTTACGTAATCGCTGACCTATATTGTCGGGCAACCAGAAGTGCATTGGCGATGACATGACTCCCGGCACGTATGAACATTCGGGCAACTCAAATGACAATCGGCCATCAACAAAATCAGCCAACGCCTGAGCCGGTGCTGTGATACCTTGTCCGCCATTGATAAACGCCAGACGTTCCAATTCCTGCTGATAGAGCAATCCTCCAATGACACCATCATTTTGAAATATCCCAATATCCTCCGGACGTACCTCAACGACAATACCTGAATTGGCATATGGCGAATTACGTAATGACGGAGACATACCATTGACAACCTGTTCACCGGCAGCCGTCATTGCAG
>CALAUL010000023.1 GCA_937892255.1 uncultured Bacteroidales bacterium
TTTGGCTTATAACGCTATATTAAATATGTCGGGCAACGGTATCGTTGCGGATTAATTATAAGTTATGAGTGATGATCTATAAAGTAATTTAATGGGTTAGTATTGTTTTGTTTTTTTTTTTCATCCATTCTTGGTACAAAGCAACGGGACCTTCGTGCCAACGTTTGGTGCTCTCTTGTTCCAATTGTTTGTACATATCTAAAGAATAGATTTGGCGCATGTCTTCAATCTTAGCTTGTATTGCTCAATGCAAAAAGAGATGAAATACGAAATTTCGCTGCTACGCATATCAATTCTTTTGGATATTTAGATGCAAAGTTACACTTTTTTTCAAGTTGCGCAAGAAAAATCGCAGTTGGGAACGATTCGCTATTTATAGTTTTATTTTTCTGCTTTTCTTTGACTATTGGCATTATAAGAAGCTGTTTAAATTTAATTAAAAACTAATTTGAGAGGTTGAAAAAACTCTCAAAACCATACTTAAATATTGATTATCAGTTTTATAAGTGAATATTTTTTCGTATCTTTAAGAGCGTCAAACAATAAAGAAATGAATCATTATTCAACAGATCTTACCGATAACCAGTGGCAAGTTATAGAAAAATTTTTAGATGTGCAAGTGCGAAAGTGCAAATATTCTCTAGAAGCATGGTAAACGCAATCAATTACCTCCTAAAAACGGGTTGCCAGTGGAGGATGCTTCCCAAGGATTTCCCTCCTTACAACCTCGTTTACTACTATTTCTCGAAATGAAAGAACGAAGGTGTTTTTGAGGAGCTGTTTTTCAAATTGCACATCATGGTTGCGCGTCATGTTAGGGTGCGCAAAATGTCCTAGTTTGGGACTTATCGATTCCAGAAGCGTTAAAACATCACATCACGTTGACAGGTGCAGAGGCATTGATGGCAATAAGAAAATAAAAGGTCGGAAACAGCATTTGGTCGTTGACACGTTAGGCATTGACAAATGGTTGTGGGGTGATGAGGTATAGATTTAGAAGCTATTGTATTGATGTAGGTTGGATATGTTTGTATTATTTGTTATAGATATATGGTTTGTCATTGTCTCTTTAGTACAGTTTGATGAAAAGGGGAAGAATATTATTCTATGTGTTATATAAAACATCTGTCAAATTTGTAAAAGTCTTTTCAAGTCTCTAATTTTGTAGTCATGAAAAAGTTATTTAGCATAGAGACGTTGAAGAGCTGTGTGCCGTATATTGTGGCTGTTGCTCTTTTTATAGGTCTAAGTATGGCCTATTTCTATCCTGTGATGCAGGGTATGCAGTTGCCTCAAAATGATGATATCAATGGTAAGGGTGCAGCTCGTGAGTTGGTTGAATACGAACAAGCTACTGGAGAGTGTGCGCAGTGGACCAATTCGATGTTTGGAGGTATGCCTGCATATCAGATAAAAGCTGATTCGTCAAGCAATATATATCGAGATATGAATATGTTGTCACGTCTGGGGCTTCCATATCATACTATGGCGATGTTATTCCTCTATATGGTAGGTTTTTATTTGCTTATGTTGTCGTTGCGAGTCAATAAGTGGCTTTCGATAGTAGGTGCTATTGCATTTGCCTTTGGTTCGTATAATATCATCATCATCATAGCCGGACACATCACAAAAGCGTATGCCATAGCCCTTATGCCAGCTGTAATAGCGGGGGTGCTGATGGTCTTCAATGGTCGTCGTGTAGCAGGTGGTGTGTGTACTATGTTGGCTTTGGGTATGCAGATAGCATATAATCATGTGCAGATAACATATTATTTAGCTATGGCGCTCATGGTGCTCGTGATAGCGAAGTTTATATATGCGATAAAGGAGAAGGAGATAAAAGCATTCTTTGTCAATGTGGCTATTCTTGTTGGAGCTTCGGTGATGGCTATTCTTCCAGCTACGGCTGGTCTTTGGACAACATACGAATATGGTGAATACTCTACGCGCGGAGCTTCTGAGTTGACTGCAGCACCGGGGGAGAGACAAGATAAGGGTTTGGATAAGGATTATGCTTTGGCATGGAGTTATGGTGTGCATGAGACGTTGACCCTCTTTATACCAGATGTGGTAGGAGGAGCTTCGGAGGCTATAGGATATGATAATAAGTCGGTGAAGAAGATAAATGATGTTCAGATACGAGATATAGTAGCACAGCAGTCGAAGTATTGGGGTGGTCGTTCGTTTACTTCAGGACCTGTATATGTAGGAGCTGTTGTTTGTTTTTTGTTTGTCTTAGGCTGTGTATATTACAGAGGTAAGGAGAAATGGTGGATAATAGCGGCAACCATCTTATCGTTGTTCCTTGCATGGGGTAAGAACTTCCCGTTGTTTACGGACTTCATGTTTGACTATTTTCCGATGTATAATAAGTTTCGTACGGTGGAGATGGCGCTTGTCATTGCTTCAGTTACGATACCATTATTGGGAATGCTTGGACTTAAGGAGTTGTATGACAATCCAGAGAGGATACGATATGAATTAGGTAAATTCTTTACGGCAGTAGGATTGACAGCTGGTGTTGCTTTACTTATAGCGTTTATGCCAGGGTCGTTTTACTCGTTTATGAGTGATATGGAGATGGCACAGTTTGATGAACTGATAAAGCAAAATGCTGTATATGCTACATTGCAACAAGCAATAATAGATGCACGACAGAGTTTGACGGTGGCAGATGCAGTGCGTTCTGCTATGTTTGTCCTTTTGGCATCTTCGGCATTGTGGTTTTATAGCACAAGGAAGATAGGAGAGAAATATGCGTTGGGGGCATTGGCTTTGTTGGTGCTCATAGACCTTTGGGTAGTGGATAAGAGATATTTGGCGGAAGAGCATTTTGAGTCTAAGATGTCATCAAAAGCTAATCCGTTTGCAGAGACAGTAGCAGATAAGGCTATTAAGGCAGATAAAGAACCACATCGAGTATTGTCGTTGTATTCATCACCGTTCAATGATGCTATAACATCATATCATCATCATTCGGTGGGAGGGTATCATGGGGCGAAATTGCGTCGTTATCAGGATTTGATAGACAACTATCTTGGGGCAGAGTGGAGTCAGCTAAGGGGAGCTTTGCAGAAGCAGGATATAGCGACATTGGAGCAATGTCTGGCATCATCGAAAGCTCTTAATATGCTTAATACTAAATATCTCATAAACAATCCTAATGCAGAACCTATAGTAAACCCTTATGCACAAGGTGCGGCATGGCTTGTAGATGAAGTCAAGTGTGTGGCTAATGCAGATGATGCTATAGCATCGCTTCGTACTTCGGACCTTACTAAAACAGCTATTATGGAGAAGGAGGTTATCTTGAGTGATGAAGTAGATACCCTTTCGACGATAGAGAGGACTTTGTATGCACCGGATAAGTTGAGTTATAAGGTCAACTGTGCAACGGATAAGGTGGCTGTCTTTAGCGAGATATATTATCCAGCTGGATGGAGAGCCTTTGTCGATGGAGAAGAGGTTGAGATAATGAGGGCGAACTACGTACTTAGAGCATTACCGTTGTCGGCCGGAGAACACGAAGTGGAATTTCGTTTTGAACCTAAATCATTTGAAATGGGCGCATTAATATCTAATATAGCGTCGGTATTGATAGTACTGATAGTATTAGGATCAATAGGTTGGGCTGTGTTTAAAAGAGTTAAAACAGAAAGAGCGGAATAAAAATTAAAAAAAATTAGCAGAAAAAGCGTGGAGATGCAAAAATAAACGCTTAATTTGCAGTCGGAATTAGAAATTACTTGACTTTATATAAACCGACAGTTCGTAGAACGTCAATATTGTTTAACGCATGGAAATCAAAAAGACACCCAAAGCGGACCTTGAGAACAAGAAAACGCTCTTTACGGAGATTGGTCTTGCGATAGCTCTTGGTTTGTGCTTAGTGGCATTCGAGTATTCGACACAGGAGGTGAAGATTGACTTGGAAGCTATGCCGGAAGAGGTAGTTGTAGAGGAGGAACAGGCTCCTGTTACAAGACAGGAGGAGGTTAAACCACCACCACCACCACCACCACCTAAGATGGCTGACGTGCTCAATATTGTGGACGATAACGTAGAATTGGACGATGAAGCGGCTCTTTTCGATTCAGAATTTGATGAGGAAGCAGAAGTGGAGTTCCAAGAGGTAGAGGTAGAAGAAGAGGTTGTCGAGGATACAGAGGAAGTATTCATCATTGTAGAGCAAATGCCTCAGTTCCCAGGTGGCGATGAGGCTCTCCTTAAGTATTTGGCAACATCGGTGAAATACCCGGTTATCGCACAAGAGAATGGTATCCAAGGTCGTGTGTTTGTATCATTCGTTATTGATAAGAATGGCGATGTGACAAATGTACGAGTAGCTCGTCCGTTTGACCCGAACCTCGATAAAGAGGCTGTTCGTGTGGTACAATCAATGCCAAAGTGGACACCGGGTAAGCAACGTGGTAAGGCTGTAAAGGTATCATACAATGTGCCTATCAACTTCGTGTTGCAGTAATCTGATAACAGAGTAAGTTAAAATAAAGGAGGTTGTTCTAACAGGACAACCTCTTTTATTTTGATTTGCATCAGTGTAGATAAAAATCTGTCCTTTTAGCTGTATGTATTTTGAGCCAGTAAGGAGGTATACATATTATTTGCTAAGTCCCAATATCTGAGAAGCGTGATTTTTCGTCTCGACCTTTTCGATGACGTTGATACAGATTCCTTGTTCGTCGAAGATAAAAGTTCGACGCAAGGTTCCGATACAGGTCTTGCCGCACATCTTCTTCTCACCCCATGCGCCGAAAGCTTGTTGCATTTCCGTAGTCTTGTCAGACAAGAGAGTGAAGGGGAGATTGTTTTTCTCGATGAACTTCTGATGTGAAGTGACAGAATCTTTGCTGACGCCTATGACGTTATAGCCGGCGGCTGTGAGAGCTTCGTAGTTGTCTCGTAGATTGCATGCTTCAGCGGTGCAACCGGGTGTGTTGTCTTTTGGGTAGAAGTAGATGATGGTTCTCTTGCCAATGAGGTCGTTGCTACTGACTATATTGCCGTTGTTGTCCGTCACCTCAAAGACGGGCATTTTGTCTCCTATTTGTATCATATGTTTTGAAAGTTTAGTTTATCTCTCTGTCTCTAAATCCTATCATATAGAGGATTGTGTCAAGTCCGTTCTCTGATATGGCATGTTGAGCGTTGGCTTTCACCTTTGGTTTGGCATGGAAGGCAATGCCAAGGCCGGCTAGCTGTATCATGGGCAAGTCGTTAGAGCCATCGCCAACGGCAATACATTGTTCGAGATGTAGGTCTTCTTTAAAAGCAAGGAGTTTGAGGTAGTCGGCTTTCTTGGCTCCATCGACAATTTCGCCGACATATCGGCCTGTGAGTTTGCCGTCCTCTACTTCTAATTCGTTGGCAAAGACGTAGTCGATACCGAGTTTGCTTTTGAGGAAGTTGCCGAAATAGTTGAACCCGCCGGAGAGTATGGCTGTCTTATATCCGTATTTCTTCAGTGTACGGAAGAGTCGTTCTGCGCCTTCGGTAAGAGGAAGTCTTTCGGCTATCTCTTTCATTACAGACACATCAAGACCTTTAAGCAAGGCGACACGTTTGGTGAAGCTCTCTTTGAAGTCAATTTCACCTCTCATGGCTGACTCTGTGATAGCAGATACTTCGTCATAGACTCCGGCGCAACGAGCCAATTCATCTATTACCTCTGCTTGTATGAGGGTAGAGTCCATATCGAAGCATACCAAGCGACGGTTGCGACGATAGATGTTGTCCTCTTGAAAGGCTAGGTCAATGCCTGTTTCCTTTGATATTTGGAGAAAGTCTTTCTTAAGTTTATCCTCATCGCGAGGAACACCTCGTACGGAGAATTCAACGACAGCCATGACGTTGTTGTCGCTGTTTGTAAGATGTCGGCGACCTGAGATACGTGTTATCTTATCTATGTTGAGGCCTTGTTCGGAGATGACGGAAGTGACTTTTGAGAGTTGTTCTCCTGTAAGGTAACGTCCGATGAGTGTTATGATGTTGCGTTCCTTGCCTTGATGTCCTACCCACTCTTTGTATTCGTCGAGGGGGATAGGTGTGAACTTGGGTATCAGTCCGAGTTCGTATCCTTTGAAAAGGAGGTCTTTGAGAACTGCCGATGAGTCATTTTTGGCAGAGAGACCGAAGAGTATGCCGAGGCTGAGGTCGTTGTGTATTGTCGCCTGACCGATATCGAGAATGTCTACATCGTGTTTGGCTAATACTTTGGTGAGAGCGGCTGTTACGCCGGGACGGTCTGCTCCTTGTAAGTTGAGACGTATGAGTTCTTTAATCTCTTCACGATTATTGTTCATGGGTAATATTTTTATTGTACTTGTAGAAACTGACCATATTGCGGACACTTTCTTCAAGTGGTGTGAATTGTATGTTTATTGTTTCAAGCAGCTTCTCTGATGAGTAGTAGTTTTCGCCTCCCATCGAACGGGCCGACTCTACGGTGAGAGGGCTGCGAGAACCTGTAATCTTGTTCCATGCTTCGGTGAGATATGCAGCACACATGATAAGGTTGTGTCCGGCCTTTATAGAGGGGGCTTTTGTCTCGAGAGCTTTGGCAAAGAGAACTTGCAAGTCTCTGACGCTACTATTGTGTCCTACGATGATATAGCGTTCTCCCCACTTTTCAGCAAGCGTCAGTTCTATCATAGCATGAGCCACATCACGAACATCTGTGTAACCTGTCCGACCATCGACATAAAAGGGGACGCCCTTAACTATGGTTTGCAGTATCTGCTGAGAGCTTCTTCCCATAGTGCCGGGTCCGAGTATGACACCCGGATTTACAATGGTGGCATTCAGACCGCATTGTATGCCTCGCCATATTTCCATCTCTTGTCGGAATTTGCTTTGCGAATAGACCGAACGGGTGTTGTCCGGTTGCCAATGGGTAGACTCTGTAATGACGCCATCGGATTCGTGACCAAGAGCACCTATCGAACTGACATGACAGAAAGCCTCTACGCCACATTCTAACGCCATATCGACAAGGTATGCTGTAGCGTCGACGTTAGTTTGCCAAAGAGTGTCATGGTCTCTCTTGTCAAACGACACCATTGCAGCGGTGTGAAAGATACGTTTACAACCATCGATGGCACGGTGCAGACTGTTAGGGTCCAGCATATCGCCCTCTATCCAATCTATGTTGTTGAAAAGAGATTCGTTGTCGTAGTAGGCAAAGATACGTCTTACAATGGTTGTGTCGGACGATTTGCGCACCATAGCTCTTACTCTCTCACCACGTTGGAGAAGGTTGAGCATCAGATGTATTCCAACGATACCTGTTGCGCCGGTTATGAGATTGTATTTGCTCATTTGGTGTGATAATGTTACATAGTGCAAATATAGTGAAAAAGCACTTTAGTGAGAAGCTAATTGAAAAATATAGAACAAGCTCATTGTAGCCGATGTTCGGGTATACAATAATGACGTCGTAAAGAGCATAATGTGTTTTAAATACTAAAAAGAGTTTTGAAAAATAAATTGACAAATAAAATCTGGCATGTATAAGTGCGTAATTGATTTCTTTTCATTACTTTTGCACTTTAATGTAAAATATAGATAATGGGTAATACAAAACGAATCAAATCGGCATTGATTTCGGTCTTCCATAAGGATGGGTTGGACGAGATAATCAAGACACTTCATTCATTAGATGTTAAATTGTATTCTACGGGTGGTACACAGACATTTATCGAGAGTTTGGGCATACCTGTGACAGCGGTAGAAGATATTACCGGATATCCGTCAATATTGGGCGGACGTGTTAAGACTCTTCATCCGGGAGTGTTTGGCGGTATATTGGCTCGCCGCGATAACCCACAAGATATACAGCAACTCGAACAGTACAAGATTAACGAGATAGATCTTGTTATCGTAGATTTGTACCCTTTTGAAGCGACAGTAGCATCGGGTGCAGAACATCAAGCTATCATTGAAAAAATAGATATAGGCGGTATCTCGCTTATCAGAGGTGCGGCTAAGAACTATAAGGACGTCATCATTGTGCCGTCTAAGGCACAGTATGGTATGTTGTCAGAACTCCTTGCTGCAAAGAAGGGGGAGAGTGATGAGGAAGATCGTTTGGAGTTTGCTAAAGCTGCATTCTCAGTATCGAGCCACTATGACTCGGCAATCTTCTCATATTTTGATAGAGATAGTCATTCGTCGCTACGTATATGTGCAGATGAGAAGATGAGTCTTCGTTATGGAGAGAATCCACATCAGAAAGGTGTTTTCTATGGGGACTTTGCAGAGATGTTTGAGCAGTTGCATGGTAAGGAGATATCATACAACAACCTTCTTGACATTGACGCAACGGTTAACTTGGTAAATGACTTTGATGAGACAACAGTAGCTATCTTGAAACATAACAATGCATGTGGATTGGCAAGTCGCGCAACACTCGTTGAAGCATGGAAAGACGCATTGGCAGGTGACCCAGTGTCGGCATTCGGCGGTGTGATAGGCTGTAACCGTGAGGTTGACGCTGCGACAGCAGAAGAGATGAATAAGATATTCTTTGAAGTTGTCATCGCTCCATCGTATACAGCTGATGCTCTCGAAATACTCAAGCAAAAGAAAAACCGTATCATATTAGTTCAGAAGTCGACAGAGGTGTCAGCGAAGACTGTTCGTACTTGCCTCAATGGTATATTGGTACAAGACCGAGACACTAAGGTTGAAGACGCATCTGTAATGGAAAACAAAGGCGGACGCGAAGCAACAGCGGCTGAGATAGAAGACCTTATCTTTGCTAATAAGATTGTTAAACATACAAAGTCAAACGCCATAGTACTTGCGAAGAACAAGCAATTGCTTGGCAGTGGCACAGGCCAGACATCACGTGTAGACGCTTTGCGTCATGCCATAGAAAAGGCTAATGCCTTTGAATTTGATTTGAAAGGTGCAGTTTTGGCCTCAGACGCATTCTTCCCATTTGGAGACTGCGTAGAGATGGCGCACAAGGCAGGTATCGAAGCCGTGGTAGAACCGGGAGGTTCGGTACGCGACAACGAGACCATAGACTATTGCGTAGCCAACAAAATGGCTCTCGTCTTTACTGGAACGCGTCATTTTAAGCATTAAAAATAATATAATCGGTGTCGGATGATTCATCTGACATCGATTTAAAACTTATACGACTATGGGTTTATTTTCTTTCCTATCGCAGGAGCTGGCAATGGACTTGGGTACTGCGAATACAATTATTATCCATAACGATAAGATAGTTGTAGATCAGCCGTCTATCGTTGCTCTCGAACGACGCACAGAACGCACTGTGGCAATAGGTCAAAAGGCGAAAATGATGCAAGGAAAGGAGCATGAGGATATATATACTATACGACCATTGCGTGATGGTGTAATAGCAGACTTCAACGCTGCAGAGAAGATGATACGCGGCATGATAAAGTTGTTGCCTCAACCTAAGTTATTCAACCCATCACTTACAATGGTTATATGCGTACCTTCGGGCAGTACTGAAGTTGAGTTGCGTGCAGTGCGAGATTCGGCAGAGCATGCCGGTGGACGTGAGGTGTATATGATATACGAACCTATGGCGGCCGCAATAGGTATCGGCATTGACGTTGAAGCTCCACAAGGTAATATGATTGTCGATATAGGTGGTGGTACAACGGAGATTGCTGTCATATCACTTGGAGGTATAGTGACAAACAAGAGTATACGTGTTGCGGGTGATGATTTGACAAATGACATCATCGAGTACATGCGTCGTCAGCATAATGTGAAAGTCGGTGAACGTACAGCTGAGCAAATAAAGATGCGTGTAGGTTCAGCGTTGCCGGAGTTGGAGACACCTCCAGACGACTTCGTCGTGCAAGGACCAAACCAAATGACAGCATTACCTATCGAAGTGCCGGTGTCATACCAAGAGATATCACATTGCTTGGAGAAGTCAATAGTGAAGATAGAACAAGCAATATTGTCAGCTTTGGAGCAGACACCACCGGAGTTGTACGCCGATATAGTCAATAATGGCATCTATCTCACCGGTGGAGGAGCCATGTTGAGAGGCTTGGACAAACGTTTGTCGGATAAGATGAACATACCATTCCACATAGCAGAGAATCCTTTGCATTCAGTAGCTATAGGTACGGGCATAGCATTGAAGAACAGACATAGAGGTTTGCCTTACCTCATAAGATAAAATTAAGACGTAGTGCGAAATTTTATTTACTTCCTGATAAATAATGTCACAACACTTCTATTTCTTCTGATAGAGGTGTTGTGTGTTGTGTTGATAGTCAACTTCAACTCGTATCAACGAGCATCTTTTTGGAGCTCGTCGAATGAAGTGTGCGGAACGGTCTATACAATACAAAGCAACATAAGCGAATATTTCTCATTGAAGGAAGTAAATGAAAAATTGGCAACAGAAAATGTGCGTCTGAGAAACCTGCTGAGTCGCAATGAAGCATTATTAGAATCTCTTTCTGATAGTTCCAAAGCCGTCTTTTTGGCAGGAGCAGAGTCGCAGTATTACTACCGAGAGGCACAAGTGATAAATAGCTCTACAAACAAGAGTCGCAACTATCTGACGCTGAACAAAGGCACGCAAGCTGGCATAAAAACCAATATGGTCGTCGTAAATACCGAAGGTGTCGTCGGAATGGTAACGGCTACATCGGAACATTTCTCAACGGTTATGCCGATTATCAATACATCATCACATCTGTCGGTGAAATTGATGAAGTCGCATTTTAGAGGACAACTCATTTGGAATGGAGTCTCGCCAATGCATGCAACAATGCGAGATGTACCGGAACATGCGACAGTTGAGGTCGGCGATAGTGTAGTGACAAGTGGTTCGTCAAGCTACTATCCGGAAGGACTATTTGTAGGCATTGTGAAAGAGGTGAATATAGACCGTAACGGAGGTTTTTATAATCTAACCATTGACCTTGGAGTAAATTATGCGTCGATATATAATGTTCAGATTATAGAGAATACGCTTATCTCGGAGCAAACGGAATTAGAAAAGGAGAATGTAGATGATTAACTCGTCGAATCTGATAAGAATGTTCGGGTTGTTTTTCATAGCAACCATAGTGCAGATTGTCATACTCAACAACCTGTCAATTGTCAGCTTTGTCAATCCTCAAATATACCTTTTGTTTTTGTTGTCAATGCCATTCGGAGTAGGCTCAATACCACTTATGTTGTATGCCTTTTTGACCGGTATAGTGATAGACGTATTCTGTGACACCCCCGGAATGCATGCCGCATCGTGTGTATTGATAGCATACTTGAGAAGGTTCGTATTAAATATCTTGTCGTATAGAGAACCATATAAAGATGATGTTATGCCATCGATAAGAGTCCATGGTTGGACGTGGTATGTGAAATACATATCAATTTTGGTCGCGATACACCATTTTGCGTTGTTCTACATAGAGCAGTTTGATACGCTCTTCTTGTGGCCAACACTGTTGAGGATAGTTTTGAGTATAATATCTACTATAATATTGCTACTGACAGTGCAGTATATATTACCGACAAATAATGATAGCGGAGGATATGCCTAATGTTTGAACAAAGGAAGATAGTAATAATCGGGATAATGAGCTTTGTCGCTTTATTGATAGCGATAAGGCTTTTTTACGTTCAGATAC
>CALAUL010000024.1 GCA_937892255.1 uncultured Bacteroidales bacterium
TTGTAACGATCTAACAAGTATAACCATTCCTGAGGGTGTTACATCGATAGGAAAAAGGACTTTCGCTGATTGTTCCGTTCTTACAAGCATAACCATTCCCGAGGGTTTGACGTTGATAGGAGATGATGCTTTCTATGAATGTGAAGCACTTACAAGCATAACCCTCCCCGAGAGTCTGACATCGATAGGAAAAAGGACTTTCGCTGATTGTTCTGCACTTACAAGCATAACCCTCCCCGATAGTTTGACGTCGATAGGAGAGTCTGCTTTTTATAATTGTGACGCACTTACAAGTATAACCATCCCCGAGGGTTTGACGTCGATAGGAGATGAAGCTTTCTATTATTGTACCGCACTTACAAGCATAACCCTCCCCGAGGGTGTGACGTCGATAGGAGATTATGCTTTCTGTTATTGTTCCGCACTTACAAGCATAACCCTCCCCGAGGGTTTGACGTCGATAGGAGATGATGCTTTCGCCAGTTGTTCCGCACTTACAAGCATAACCCTCCCTGAGAGTTTGACGTCGATAGGAGATTATGCTTTCTATGATTGTGACGCACTTACAAGCATAACCCTCCCCGAGGGTGTGACGTCGATAGGATATTATGCTTTCAGTGATTGTTCCTCTCTTACAAGCATAACCCTCCCCGAGGGTTTGACGTCGATAGGAGATTATGCTTTCTATTATTGTGACGCACTTACAAGCATAACCCTCCCCGAGAGTTTGACGTCGATAGGAAAATCTGCTTTCTATTATTGTTCCGCTCTTACAAGCATAACCATTCCCGAGAGTTTGACGTCGATAGGAAATTCTGCTTTCTATTATTGTGACTCACTTACAAGCATAATAAGCAAGAATACCACACCGCCAACAATCGGTGGTAGTTATACGTTCGATTATGTTGATAAATCTATTCCGGTATATGTACCAAAGTCAAGTGTAGACGCATACAAGAGTGCTGAATATTGGAAGGATTTTACGAATTTCATTGGTGGGGATTATTTTGTAGATGTCACTGCCGAGAACGGCACAGTCGAAGGAGCAGGTGCGTATGAAGAAAATGCAGAAGTGACACTTACAGTAACACCTGCCGAGGGTTATAAGTTCGTACAATGGAGCGATGGCGTAACTGACAATCCACGCATAGTGATTGTTACATCAGATATGATGCTTACAGCAGAGTTTGAAAAAGACGATACCCCAATCTCAGACATACAGACTTCTGATGTAAAAGTTCGTCTCATCGGCAACGAAATTGCAGTAGAGGGCGCAGATGACTACACAGTATATTCTGTCTTGGGACAAAACCTTGGTAAGGTTGAGAGTGTCGAAAGAGGAATCTATATCGTTGTAGTGAATGGCAAGAGTTACAAGGTAGTAGCTAAGTAAGGAGAAGTCGTAAAACGACAAAGCATATAAAAAAAGCGCATTCGGCAGTGATGTCGGGTGCGCTTTTTTATGCTTTAATTATCTAAAAAAACAGCTTGAACGAATGTATTCCTATTACACTACGCAAAAGCATCATAGGTCAAAAACATAGACATACAAGGTCCACTTATTCAATGTTAATAAAGGTTTAAAATAGGCAAAAGTGTGACCATGACAATAGTTTTTTTTATTTTTGTGGGCTGAATTAAGACGTTGTTTGGATAAGAAGACGACGAGAACTATTTGGTGAAACAAAAACTTGCTATTTTGAAGTTATGCAAATAGCTAATAAATAGTGGGTAAATGAACTAATTATGGATTTTATAACAGAACTATTTGCGGGTACTGGTATTGCAACGGCGCTGATATACATTTGTATTACAGCGTTTGTCGGAGTGTTGTTGGGAAAAGTCGAAGTCAAGAAAGTTAAGTTGGGAATTGCCGGAGTGTTGTTTACCGGCATCATATTGGCGCATTTTGGAGCGAGGGTGAATGCCGACATGCTTCATTTTGCGCAGGAATTCGGATTGATAATATTTGTTTATGCCATCGGAATAGAGGTTGGACCTCGATTCTTCAGTACATTTCGCAGTGATGGTTTGATGCTGAACATCTTTGCCATTACGATAGTATTGATGGGCTTTGGAATAGCGTTGGCATTTCACTATATCTTAGACTTGGAGCCGGGCGTTATAACCGGCATCTTCTGTGGAGCTGTGACAAATACTCCGGCGTTGGGAGCAGCGAAACAAGTTGTAAGTGACTATAATGCGGCTAATCCCGGAGCAATTGTAAATGGTGACGTCTTAGGAATGGGTTATGCTGTTGCATATCCGCTTGGTGTCATAGGTATCATAGCTTCGATGATAATATTGAAGACAATATTCCGCGTTAAGATAGACAAGGAGGTTGACGAATATACACATTCGGTGAAGACCGGAAGTGCGCATTTGGAGAGTGTCGTAGTGAAGATGACCAATTCGAATCTATATGAGATGTCAATAGAGTATATCTCGAATTTTGTTGATTCGGAGCTTGTTATATCGCGAGTAGAGCGTCGTGGCGAATTCTTGGTGCCTACGGCGCAATTTGTTATACATGAAGGTGATATTTTACATGGAGTTTCGGCAAAGGAGAATATAGAGAAGTTACGCATGAAGTTGGGTTCAGTAGAATTGGGTCAGAAAGCCGAAGTAGAGGGAGCATTGACGATGAAGCGTTTCATGGTGACAAATCGTAGGATATCAGGCAAGACAATAGAGCAGTTGGGTATTTATCGTCGTTATCCGGCAAACATAACGCGTATCTACAGAGCGGGTATGGAGATTTTGCCAACGCGTAACACTACGATAGAGATAGGCGATGCTGTACGTGTAGTGGGTAAGAAAGATGTGATGAAAGCGATAAAGGCGGAGATAGGAGACTCTATAAAAGAGTGGTCGCATCCGAACATTATACCGTTGTTTATGGGCATAGCCTTGGGACTTATCGTTGGAGCGATACCATTTTTCATTCCGGGATTGCCTGCTCCGGCGAAGCTCGGTTTGGCGGGAGGACCTCTTGTTGTAGCCATTCTCTTAGGTTGGAAAGGAAGAGTTGGCTCGATGAGTTTCTACATGAACTCGGGAGCAAACATGGTATTGAAGGAAGTAGGTATTACGTTGTTCTTGGCATGTGTCGGTTTAGGTGCGGGAGGAAACTTCGTAAATACCATTGTCAATGGCGGATATATGTGGGTCGCTTATGGAGCAGTGATAACGATTGTGCCGATAATGATAGTAGGCATAGTAGCACGCTGTATGAAAGTGAACTACCTGAAGATATGCGGATTTATGGCGGGTTCGATGACAGACCCACCAGCGTTGGAATATGCAAATGGGTTAAGTTCTACACATGCGACATCTACGGCATACGCTTCGGTGTACCCGTTGACGATGTTCTTGAGAATATTGTTAGGACAGACACTAATATTGATAACGTTATAAACAAAGGCTCGAGTAGCAATCGGGTCGAAAAAAAGAAGAATAATAACGGTTCCTGTTCTTCAAAAGCGAAGGACGTGGACTATAAAAAATAGGAATGGGAATAGCTTACGACAAATTTCTTGAGCGTCAGAAGGAACTCGAGAAGCAGTATGATGAGAAGTACTACGAGAAACAACATAATCGTGGTAAACTTACAGCTCGCGAACGAATCTTAATGCTTTTTGATGAAGGCTCGTTTGAGGAGTTAGATGCTTTTATCCCCTCAGCAGGAGGAACAACATTTGGTAAAGTAACCAAGGCTTATGGCGATGGAGTTATTGCCGGATTTGGAACTATAGCCGGACGTTTGGTTTATGCTTATTCGCAAGACTTCAATGTGATGGGAGGTTCATTGGGAGCCGTTCATGCTGCGAAAATAGTCAAAGTGCAGGATATGGCATTGAAGACAGGTTCTCCTGTTATCGGACTTATAGACTCTGGAGGAGCGCGTATTCAGGAGGGAGTATCTTCCCTTAATGGTTATGCAAACATCTTTAGAAGAAACGTTTTGGCATCGGGCGTCGTGCCACAGATATCAGCTATCATGGGCCCGGCTGCCGGAGGTGCAGTATATTCACCTGCTCTGACAGACTTTATCTTTATGACGGAAGGAACATCGTATATGTTCGTTACCGGACCGGACGTTGTAAAGCAAGTGCTCAATGAAGATGTGACACCCGAGCAATTAGGAGGAGCAAAAGTACATACTTCAAAATCAGGAGTAGCCAACTTTGTCTATTCTGACGATGCGAATCTCATTCTCGGTATAAAGAAACTCTTGACTTATCTGCCTTCAAACAATATCGAAGGACCAAAATATGTACCAACAGACGACCCGACAGACAGAATAGAGGAATCATTGCGCGACATAGTGCCGGAAGACCCGGATAAGCCTTACGACGTGCGCGACGTGATAACCCTTGTTGTCGATAAGAATAAATTCTTTGAAGTGTCGGAAAATTGGGCGCAGAACGTCGTGACAGGATTGGCTCGAATAGGCGGATATGTAGTTGGCGTTATAGCGAATCAGCCAAAGGTTATGGCGGGTTCACTCGACATAGATTCTTCGGTAAAAGCAGCTCGTTTCATTAACTTCTGCGACTCGTTTAACATACCATTGGTGACATTTGAAGATGTGCCGGGCTTTTTGCCGGGTACAGACCAAGAGCATCAGGGTATCATACGCAATGGAGCTAAGTTGCTCTATGCGTATACACGTGCTACAGTACCAAAAATAACGGTGATATTGCGTAAGTCGTATGGTGGAGCATATATCGTGATGAACTCAAAGGGTATCGGTGGAGACTACTCATTTGCGTGGCCAACAGCAGAGATAGCTGTTATGGGCCCGGATGGCGCAATCGCTATCTTGTGTCGTAAGGAATTGGCAGAAGCCGAAGACCCTGTGGCATTGAAGAAAGAGTTGGTGGCTAAATATCGAGAGGAGGTAGCAAACCCATACATAGCAGATGAGAAAGGCTTTGTAGATGAGGTTATTGACCCGGCAATGACACGAGCTAAGATATTTAAGGTGCTTAAGGGCTTGGACAAGAAGAGCGTAAGTCTTCCGCGTCGTAAGCATGGTAACACACCGTTGTAGTAGGATATAACAATTGATGACAATGATAAAATCAATACTTATAGCAAACCGAGGCGAGATCGCAATCCGTATAGCGCGAACTGCTCGTCGCATGGGAATAAAGACATTCGGTATAAGGACAAAAAAAGAGCCAAATGCCGTGTATCTTCAGAAAGTAGATGTTGTGCTCGACTTCCCCGAGACTGAAGGTTCAGTGCCGGAATTCTTGGATATCCCTAATTTGGTAAAGTTGGCTGTTGACAATAAAGTAGAGTCAGTACATCCGGGATATGGATATCTGTCGGAGAACGCAGATTTTGCAAAGGCATGTCGTGATGCCGGAGTTATATTCATCGGTCCGTCGCCGGAGATAATAAAAGCGTTGGGCGACAAAATAATAGCGAAAGGCATTGCACAGCGTTCAGGCGTACGAATGTGTGGAGGTTCGCTCGATGGTATTCCAAATGCAGAGGCCGCAGTGGCAGAAGCAAATAAGATAGGCTATCCTGTTATCATTAAAGCAGCTTCAGGTGGTGGTGGTCGCGGTATGCGAATTTGTCGTTCGGAGGCGGAAGTTAAACCTAATTACGAATTGGCAACAGCAGAGGCAACAACTGCATTCAACGACCCAACGGTGTTCATCGAGAAATTTATCGAAAACCCTAAGCATATAGAGTTCCAAATAGTAGCCGATAAATATGGCAACGTAATACATTTGGGAGAACGAGAATGCTCAATACAACGAAAGCACCAAAAGTTGATGGAAGAAGCTCCATCTCCGGCATTGTCGCCTGAGTTGAGAGAGAAGATGGCTACCGCAGCTGTCAACTTGGCAAAGGAGGCAAAATACGAGAGCTTGGGAACCGTGGAGTTCTTGCTTGATGACAAAGGCGATTTCTACTTCATGGAGATGAATACTCGTATTCAGGTAGAACATCCCGTGACCGAGATGATTACCGGTCTTAATCTTGTGGAGTTGCAATTGCTTATTGCTTCGGGCGAGAAATTGCCTGTGACGCAAGAGGAAGTTAAACTCAATGGCTGGGCCATAGAAATACGTGTCAATGCAGAAGATGTGCAAAATAACTTTACTCCATCTATCGGCATGATACGAAACTTACGTTTGCCTTCGGATAATAACATACGTATCGATTCGGGCGTTCGTATTGGCACAGAAATCACACCGTTCTTCGATTCGATGATAGCAAAACTTATTGTTCACGGAAAAGACAGAAACGATGCCATAGAACGCACATTGCGCAGTTTGGAGCATTTTCATGTCATGGGCGTGAAGACGACAATTCCTTTTGCTAAAGCAGTGTTGCATAATGAAGTATTCCGCAGTGGCGACTTCAATACAGCTTTCATAGAGAAGGAAATGGGCGAAAATCTAATTTATAAGGAGCAACATGAAGAACTTATTGCCGCATTGTTGGCTGTGTCAACATACAACAGAGATAACAATTTTGCCGGTGATGAGAACGAAGACGCAGCGTCAACAATGGACCCATGGGTGCTTCAAAAACGAATCAGACATTTGTAAACAGATGGAAACAAATATACAAAACAAAACCCTTTTTGCTGTAGGGAAGAACAACGAAGTGTACGAGTTTAACGTGCAGAATTCGTATGTATTTTCAATCAAAGGTCGAAAACTTAAAGTTGAGATGATAGAGGAATCGGACGGCATAGTCTTGTTCTCATGTGAGGGCGTGCGTTATCCGGTAGAGATAGTCTCGGCTAAGCAGAATACTTATGAAGTCATGGTAAATGGCGTGTCATACAACTTCTCGATAGAGACACCATTCTCACTCAAACGTCGTCAGATATTGGAGGCAAATAAGCCGGTTAGCAATACACAAGAGCTAATGTCTCCTATGCCTGGTAAGATTGTCAGTGTGGCGG
>CALAUL010000025.1 GCA_937892255.1 uncultured Bacteroidales bacterium
GAAACAAAAAATCACTCTGATCTTGGCATTGATTCTTGCTTTTGTAAGTATCAATACATACGCGCAGAATGCAAAACTTAGCAAAGAACAGATTCTTAATATGTCGATAGAAGAACTTTCGGAACTCGAACTCGACGTATTGATGGAAGCCGTTGAGACATTGGGCGTAACAAGTGTCGACGAACTATTTGCACTCATTATGAACAAGAACGTATCTTCTGCATCAAAGGCAGAAGAGAACTCTTTCGTATCGCCTCTCTCATCGACAGTTATAACAAAAGAAGAAATGCACACCTATGGCATCACAACCATCGAAGAGGCATTTCGTCTTATCCCGGGAATGATTGTGACAGAAAAAGCAAACGGCATCTATGACATACAGATACGCGGTTTGAACAACATTCCGGACAACAACATGCTCCTCTACACCGAAAACTCACGCACCCTCTTGATGATAGACGGACGCATAACACAAAACTATGCCATGGGTGCCATCAACTTCGATATGATGCCTATCTCTATAGAAGATGTTGAGCGTATAGAAGTTGTTAGAGGTGGCGGTTCTGCTCTATACGGAGCAAATGCCGTTACAGGTGTTATCAACATCATCACAGAGAAGGTTGCTGAGACATCAAAACTCATCTCGGGTAGCATTCAAATGGGTAATATGAACACCGTCGTTGGCGATGTAGCTCTACGCAAATCGTTCGGACCTAAATTATCTATGGGTATCACAGCCAACGTACAACGTCGTAATCGCCCTACCGACAAACTGAATGTCATACCTCAAGATGGTGTATATTACGCCAACAACCATGATGCCTTTACTGTAGGCAAAGCTATGACTCAAGAAGAGTTTATGCAGTTGGTGGGAACAGGCGCAATCAAAGATGCATCAGACGGAGGGCTGTACACTCTTAACGAAATAGAAAACCTTCGTCAGGTATTTCCAAGTGTTGACATTGCAGGAAACACGACATACACACTCTACAAATGTGTAGAGCCGGAAACACCAATGCACAACATGTTCCCCGACCCGCGTCTGGCTCGCGAGACAATGGGCGTAAACGGATACTTGTCATTCTACCCTACCGAGAAGATTCGTTTGGACTTTACAGGCGGCTACCAAAATTCGTTTGTAAACACAACTCCCGTAGGCGATGACTACTTCTCTTTCAACGGACGTCAATCAAAGACAGGTTACATAAACCTCAATGCCAACATCTACGGATTGAACCTTAACGCTAACTACTGCGGAGGTGTCAACGACTACGCATACGGTGTTCCGGGATTTAAATGCTGGGTCGACTACATCAACATGTCGGCAGAATACGACTTTAAGATTGGCGACCTCTCTGTTCGTCCGGGTCTCGCTTATCAGTATACATACTACGACACATACGTACCCGACTACAACAATCCGGGTACTGACGACTATAGCTGGACTTATCACGAACCCGGAGAATACACTTATGACTTCTCTAACCCGACACCTCACTTGTCAAGCTTCTTCTACTACGACGCAACACTCAGCTACATAGCACCAAGCTTGCGTTTAGATTACAAGCTCAACGACTTGCGCTTAATAGCTGCCATACGCTCAGACAAAACAAATGCTCCTGACCAATGGAATACATCATGGCAGTTCGCCGCTAACTACTCAATAAACGACAACAACTTCATAAGAGTCGTTTACAGTAGAGCAAACAGCTCGGCTCAGTTGGTAAACTCTCATTCCGACTTCTGTTGGACTCGTACAGACCTCATGACGCCAAACAAAATTCAGTTTAACGGCAACAAAGACGCAGACATCATGTACGCCGACAATATCGAATTGGGCTACAGATGGAAACCTTCCAACTCGGTATTGGTTGACGCAGAAGCTTTCTACTCTATAAGCAAAGACTATGGCTGTCTGCAGTCACAAAAGAGTATGATGTCAATGCACGAAAGCCAACTCTGGGATGTGATAAACGAATTCCAAGGTCAGTTGGGTGAAAACAACTCGGCAGACGCAATAGCCGGTGCCGTAAGACAAAAAATGGCAAGCATAATGCAGACAAAAAGTGTCATTCAGTACAACACAATGCCATACGAAGTCAAGCAAGGTGGTATAGGTGTCAACGTCGACTGGATTATATCTCCAAAACTCGTTGCAAAAGTAAATGCAAACGTACAATTTACAACTATTGACAACTATTACCGTTATAGCCAGAACGACAACATCAAAGCACAACTTTCTGATGTACAGAAACAGGTGGTAACAAAAGTTTTTGGTATGGACGGCAGCTCAATGCCAATCACCGCTGACCTCTTCGATGCAGTAATGCGCGGAGGATTGGAGATGATGCCGACATTCATGAACGCAATGACAGGATATAATGCCATGGACGATTACAAAGCATCTGTAGGCTGGGACAACATGACGGAATCACAACAACAGGAACTCATGTCTAAACTTCGTGAGACAGGTATAGCCAAAGTACTCGGACAAGAAAATCCAAATCCGGAACTTGAGAACGTCAATAAACCTCTCGGCCTCTACTATGGATTGGCTTATGGTATCGAGTACGACAGAACAACAAAAGAGTACTATTTCGGAAATGGACAAAACACTGTTCCAGTATTGGATGACGGACATAAGCACAAAGCAACACCTTCTGTTTATGGCATGTTCGGACTTATTTATAAGCCTTTCAACAGCTTGACAGTATCAGCATTCGGCAACTACATTGGCGAACGCGAATACACAACGAAATATGGCACTCAAGTACTCGACGACCGTTTCACTGTCAACATGAAGATTGGATATAAACCTGTTGAAAACTTTGAACTCTTCGTCAATGCACACAACTTGTTCAACACAAAAGACCGCGAGTTTGTATATTGCGACGAGATAGGCGGTTTATACACCGTGGGAGTACATTTCGGGTTCTAATCACAACCTTTGAAATAGAAACACAAACACCAATAGGAGGCATCGAGATTAAATCTCGATGCCTTTTTTCGTTGTGTATTTGTCTTTAAAGTACTATCTTTGCCGACAATTTCAAACACATGAATATTCAACAATGGATAAGAACAAAAAGAACCTGATAATCATAATATCTATAGCCGTTGTAGCTATCATTTCTCTATTAGTATTGTACCTTGTCAATCGCTCTCAAATGCAGGAAATGGTAGATGTCCTTTCGGAAGAGAAAACTACCCTCATGACAGAGTTTGAAGAGCTATACCTCGACTATGACTCTCTAAACAGCAACAACGACGAACTCAACAACCGCTTGGAAATGGAACGTGAACGCGTCGCTCAGTTGACCGAAGAACTTAAAACCGTCAAAGCGACAAACGCACGCCGTATAAAAGAACTGCAAGGCGAACTTACCACCATGCGCACCGTGATGCGCTCCTTCGTCCGTCAGATAGACTCACTGAACACCATCAACGTCCAACTGACAAAAGAGAACAAAGACATGCGTTCCAAAGTTGCTCAGATAAACCGCGAGAACGACAATCTCATGGAACAAAACTCTCGTCTGAACGAAAAAGTAGAAATAGCATCTCGCTTAGAGACAACATCAGTGTCGGCTCTCGGCCTAACGTTCAAGGAGAAAAAAGCAACATCTGCAAAACGAGTAAGCAAGATAAAAGTATCATTCACCATCGCCAAAAACGTAACAGCACAAGTAGGCATGCGAAATATCTATCTGCGCGTCACTCGTCCCGATGGACAACTGCTGATGCACTCTAAAGATGACCTCTTCGACTTTGAAGACTCAAAAATAAACTTCTCCGCTACACGACAAGTGGAATACGGAGGCGAAGAGACATCATCGTATGTAGTCTACAACGTCGATGCCGGAGAACTCATGGAGGGCGAATACAGCATAGAACTATTCTGCGAAACAGGCCGTATGGGCTCTTGTAATCTGAAATTGAAAGATTAAGAAGGACGTGCCACATGCTGAACATTGCTCATGAAATAGACAAACACATAGCGAACAAAACGCCTTTCGTTGTCTATCGTATGCCTTATGAGAAAGATGTGCACTTCGTCAACAACGGCAATTTCGAGATAATAAACGACTTGAGCCTCCTCGACATCGAAAAACACAACGGCTTCGTAATATCTCCTTTCACAGAAAAAAGTTCCCTTCCCATAGTATTTATTCCCAACGAAAAGCAAAACGACACATCTCAACATACCACCGTCACAGACCATGTCCGCCCAACTCACGACATGTCTTTTGACGAATATACCGATGTGCTGCAACAATATAAGACAGCCCTCACCTCGGGACATATCGACAAATTGGTGCTATCGCGCAGTGCCACCACGACAAGAGACAAAAACACGTCTCTCGGAACTATCTTTATCGAAGCAATAGCCAAATACCCACGCATGATGATCTACCTATGCCAAACACCGCCAACAGGTATTTGGATAGGCTGTTCGCCCGAGATATTGTTAGAAGGCAGCAAAGGCTGTTGGCAAACAGTAGCCTTAGCCGGAACACAACCATACTCCGACAACGTGTCATGGGACAATAAAAACACCAACGAACAACATTATGTCGAGATGTTCATCGAAAACACCATATCACAGATAGGCAGAATTGTGGACAAGCAGGGTCCATACACATCACGAGCAGGACATCTTGCACATCTGCGTACCGACTATTTCTTTTCAACACCCGACAACGTCTCTTTAGGCTCTATAATAAAACGTCTTCACCCGACACCGGCCGTTTGCGGACTTCCTCAAAAAGAGGCTTTATCGCTGATAGAAAATATAGAACCGACAGATAGACAATATTATTCGGGCATTGTAGGCATCATAGGTAAAAAGAGCCGTCTGTTTGTCAACCTGCGTTGTGCAAAAGTGAACGACACCGACATAATATGTTATGCAGGTGGCGGAATAATGCCAACTTCGGAACCCGACAGCGAATGGTGGGAAACAGAGGCTAAAATGGCAACACTAAAAAGCTTATTGAACCATGAACAATAATTCGTCAAAGAGCGTCATAACACAATTCATTGCACTAATGAAGCTATACGACATACGACATGCCGTAGTATGTCCGGGCTCTCGCAATGCACCTATTGTTCATACCATGACCAATCAAAAGTGGCTCACTTGTCACCCCGTGACCGACGAACGCAGTGCAGCCTTTGTCGCAATAGGCTTATCCGACACTCTCTCGGCTGAAAACGGCAGGAACATTCCCGTTGCCGTATGTTGCACTTCAGGCTCTGCTGTACTCAATATGGCACCGGCAGTAGCCGAAGCCCGCTATAGAAATGTACCTTTACTCATTGTCTCAGCTGACAGACCCGAAGCATGGATAGGACAAATGGACGGACAGACTCTGCCCCAACCCAAATGCTTCGGAAACATGGCCCCATCGTATTCATTGCGTGAAGGTGATGACGATGAAACTCTTTGGTACAGAAACCGCATCATCAACGAAGCCTTGTCTCAACTTACGGCGAATGGCGGTCAACCTATACATGTCAACATTCACCTCAGCGAACCCCTCTTCTCTTTCACCGAAGGAGAATTGCCCGAACAACGCAAAATCACATGGATACAAAGTTCATATTCACCCTGCGACACCTACGACAACGCTATTCACAACGGGGAAAAAATAGTTGTAATAGTGGGACAAAAAACAGTTGTCACAGAGGAATTTAAATCTACTATCGAAACACTTGCAAACAAAAAAAATATAGTTGTAATAGCAGAAAATCTCTCAAATATAACGTCAATCAATAATATAATTTGTAATATTGACTCCATCTTGTCGGAAAACACAATAGATGCGTTGATACCCGACGCTGTCATATACATCGGCGGACATATTGTCTCTAAGCGACTTAAACAGTATATCCGAAAAGTTCTTCCAAAGGTATGTATCAGATTTACCGATGCACAACACCTCGAAGACACATTTATGTGCATGACACACCAATATCCGACATCGGCATTTATTCCTTTTTGCAACGAACTTCCCTACGGAGACAAGAACTTCTTCGCACAATGGCACACCACAGCCAAAAGAAATACAGCAGAAAAACGTGTTCCCGAACTATTTACGGCGCAACGTATCGTCGACGACATCGTTAAGCACATGCCCAAAGATTGTTACATATCATTGGCCAACAGCTCATCGGTACGACTGGCGCAAGGCATAGCTCTTGAGAATACAATCTTTTGCAACAGAGGCGTCAACGGCATAGACGGTTCTCTATCGTCCGCCGTAGGACAAGCCATGGCAACAGACAAGATAGTATTGCTCATCATAGGCGACTTATCGTTCCTCTACGACATGAATGCCTTGTGGAACACACAGTTGCCAACAAACCTACGCATACTGTTACTCAACAATGGCGGAGGAGAGATATTTAAAACACTTCCCGGATTAGAAAAATCAGCATATCGCGATAAATATATCATGGCACAACACACGACAACCGTAGAAGGCTGGGCATCAGACGCACGATGCCACTACAAACGAATAACCCAAGAGAAAGAGATAACAGACACCACAAATTATCTATTTGCTCCCCTAAACCGTTGCACCATCATCGAAGCGGTATTCGAAAAAAGATAAAAGCATATATATAGTCGAAGAATTCAACTTTCTGTATTTTCACACTCTGCAAACAAAATCATTGTTATAAATAACCTATTTTAATCATAAGCTATCAAATTTTAAACACAAATAATTCATTGAACTTTCATTAAATATAATATGTTTCAATCCACGCACCCACGAAAGGTGCGACCTACCTGCACGCGCCGTTTTTTCCAAAAATTCCTGTTTCAATCCACGCACCCACGAAAGGTGCGACCGGACGAGTTAGAAAAAATAGAATCTTTTGCTCGTTTCAATCCACGCACCCACGAAAGGTGCGACCAAACAAGATTTAATTATACTCCCCCCGAGGGAGAGTTTCAATCCACGCACCCACGAAAGGTGCGACGTGACCCGCGTACGGACATCTTTGCCGTCATTGATGTTTCAATCCACGCACCCACGAAAGGTGCGACATATGTGTCGAAAAGTTGTTTGGCAAAGGTCCGGAGTTTCAATCCACGCACCCACGAAAGGTGCGACAAAATATACCGCAAAGGAACATGGAGCAGGCAACGTTTCAATCCACGCACCCACGAAAGGTGCGACTTAGACGTCTGTTTACGCTCCGTACACGCGCCTGGTTTCAATCCACGCACCCACGAAAGGTGCGACTACCCGATTTGACTACTTGGATTATGCTTTCCCAGTTTCAATCCACGCACCCACGAAAGGTGCGACTGTGTACTTTAAAATGACGGACAAAAACGGAAATGTTTCAATCCACGCACCCACGAAAGGTGCGACTTTTTAAAAGCGATAAAAAATTAAACGAATTTATGGTTTCAATCCACGCACCCACGAAAGGTGCGACCCACATTTCTAATTTAAAAAACAATGTTATGGCAAGTTTCAATCCACGCACCCACGAAAGGTGCGACAAGGTTTTATTTCGGTACGTCGAGCAACTTTTGGCGTTTCAATCCACGCACCCACGAAAGGTGCGACTTAGCCGTTTTGACTATTTGGATTATGCATTTCCAGTTTCAATCCACGCACCCACGAAAGGTGCGAC
>CALAUL010000026.1 GCA_937892255.1 uncultured Bacteroidales bacterium
TAGGGGTCTTCAATTTAGCACATGCTGTTCTTATCTCAGATGTTTTTCTTGCTTCTCTCGATAGAGAACAGCTACTCAGTGGCTACGCAGAGATGTTGAAACATGGACTTATCAAAGATGCTGATTATTTGCATAGGTTGATGAATTTCGACTTTGAAAATATTGACTATGCTTTGTTATGTGACTTGATATGTGAGAGTATCGTCATTAAGAATACTTTTGTTGAGGCAGATCCACATGAGAATGGGGTACGTAAGGCATTGAATGTAGGACATACTATAGGTCATGCTATAGAGACTATGTCTATGCGTCATAACTCTCTCGTGCTACATGGATATGCCGTTGCATGGGGTATGCTGGGTGAGTTATGGCTTGCTAATATGATGAAAGGTCTTGATGGTACTTTCGTTGAGAAGATGGAAGAGTATATATGCAATCTGTATGGTAAGGTGTCGTTCGTTGAACAGGATTTTGACGAACTCCTTGAGTTGATGTGTCACGATAAGAAGAATGATAGCCGAGGCATCAACTTCACGCTTATACCACAGGTGGGCGAGATAGCTATTAATCAGATAGGAACTCCGGATGATATAAAGACAGTATTGAAAAAGATGATAAGATGATATATAAGGTTTCTAAACGTAGTCAGAGCAACCAAGTTATTCGTGTAGCGTATTTGCCATCATCGAAAAGCATCAGTAATAGGCTCTTGTTGCTCAATGTTTTGAGTGGTAGTGGTGTAGTGCCGGAGAATGTTTCAGAGAGCGATGATACGAAAGTCATGCGTCAGGCATTAGATGGTAATCTTGAGCATGTCGATGTAGGAGCCGCCGGTACTTCAATGCGTTTCCTGACAGCTTATCTTGCCCTAACAAAAGGAGTTCATACTATTACGGGTAGTGAGCGTATGAAACAGCGACCTATAACACTCCTCGTAGATGCATTGCGTAGCTTGGGCGCAGAGGTAGAGTATGTAGAGAAGGAGGGTTATCCGCCATTGAGAATAAAAGGAGGTAACCTGACGAGTGGAGTCATCGAATTAGACGGTAGTGTCAGTTCGCAGTATATTTCTGCACTTCTTATGATTGCACCGCAGATAGAAGGGGGGCTGACAATGCGACTGATGGGTAAAATTAACTCACGTCCATATATCGCTATGACTCTTGAACTGATGAGTCGTTTTGGGGCTAAGTATGAGTGGAAGGACAATCAGATAGTAGTCTCAGGCGGAGGATATACATATTCACCTATACGTGTAGAATCAGATTGGTCTGCTGCCTCGTATTGGTATGCCATAGCGTCTCTTACACCCGGCAGAGAATATGTATTAGAGGGATTAGAACGTAATAGCCTGCAAGGTGATTCGGCCGTCGTTCAAATAGCTGCAGGACTTGGTGTTGAAACAGTATTTACATCAAGTGGTATCATTATCAAGGCAACGGGAAAGACACCGGAAAACTATATCTATGACTTCAGCCAGCAACCCGATTTGGCACAGACATTTGTTGTTTTATGCTGTCTCTTGGGCGTTAGATTTTCGTTTACAGGCCTTGAAAGCCTCAAAATAAAAGAGACAGACCGTATCACTGCCCTTATTACCGAATTGCGTAAGGTAGGGTATACTCTTATGACAAATGATACAGATACTATAGAGTGGAATGGTGATTATAGGGAAAAGCAATCAACAGCCGTAATATTTACATACAAAGACCATCGTATGGCAATGGCTTTTGCTCCAATAGCCTTTGTTATGGGAGATATAAAGATAGATGACCCTATGGTCGTTACAAAGTCATATCCTCGTTATTGGGACGATTTCTCTTTGGTTGCCGATGTAGAGACTATCAAAGAAGCAGAATAAAAGGTGTCTATCTATATAGTGAAGCGGACAAAAATCTCATTACGTGTTATGTCTCGTGATGTGTTCCGATAAAGTCTTGTCGGTATGGATACGTCTATCTGAGTTTTATCGCATTTCTTATCTCCTCTATCGAAGCCGGCATCATCACTACTTTGTTTGCTCCTGCGTTGATGAGAGTATCGTTGCTTATGCCGCTTTGATGGTTGTTCAGAACTATGATATTATCTTTGCTGTGATGTCGTAGTCCGGGTAGGTACTCAACGATATTGTAGCCAAACAGGCGAATGTCGAGTATCGTGACTTTGGGTTTCTTTTCAATCCACATCGGGAAGAATCCTTCTGTGCGTGTGTAGCGCATGGTGTCATAATCGTCATCGAAACAGAAACTGATAAAGTCTAACGTGTCTTGGTCGTTGGATACGATAAACGTTGTCTTGAGTTGTCTTCTTCTCAGTAGGTTCTGTTTGTTGGTGTTGTATTCTTCTTCTGTCAAGATAGGAAGTGTGATCCAGAAGTGTGCGCCTTCGCCTTGTGCTGTCTCTACTTGTATGTTGCCTCCCATCTGTTGTGACAGGGTGTTGCATATCGACAATCCGAGACCTGTTCCGATGGTAAAGTTGTCGAGCTTTACGAAGCTGTCGAATATACGGCTTATATCTTTTTCGGCTATGCCCATGCCTGTGTCTTTTACGTGGAACGACATTTCCTTCTCGTCATGTTCCCACCATATATCGACTGATCCTTTTGTGGTGAATTTAAAGGCGTTGCTTATCATGTTTGTCATCATTTGTTCCAATCGTTTAGGGTCAACGAATGTGAAGACCTCGTCTGTGCACTCTATGATATTGAAACTGATGTTGCTTGGGCATTTGTGAATGTTGTTGTTGTATATGGTGTTGAATAGTTTTCCGATATTGACATTCTCGTATTTGTAGTCCATATTGTTGGACTCAAGTTTTGAAAAGTCGAGTATGTCGCTTATCAATGACAGTAGATATTCGTTGTTGGTATTTATTATCTCAGCGTGAAGGTTTCTCTCTTCTTCTGTTTCGGCCATGACGAGTAGTTCCGAAAATCCTATGATGGCATTGAGTGGTGTTCGTATCTCGTGGCTCATGTTATTGATGAAGTCCGACTTCAGCATATCCATGCGTTCGGCTTTTCGTTTAGCTTTTATAAGGAGCTTTTCGTTTTGTTTACGCTGTGTTATATCTACAGAGAGGGCTGTCAACTCGTTTTTTTCATTACGAGCAAAGAAGAATCGTATCCAGTGTATTTTGTCGTCGAGCTGCGTTACTCTGACGTCTTGTTGGAATGTCGATATTTTTCCTTCGATTATTGAGTTGTACTGGGAATCCATTATCTCTCTGTCTTCAGAGAGTATATTTATGGTGTCATGTTTGTAGTCGATAGGTTTGTAGTTTGTAGGCAGTCCTAAGTTGGTGTTCCATTGTTCCGATATGTATATCGACAGATTGTTGTTCCATAATATGCCGACATTTGCAAATTTGCCCAACTCCGATATGTATGATTCTAGTAGTTTTATCTGTTCTTTTTGTTTCAGTGTCTCTGTGGAGTCTATCGTCACACACATATAACCCATGAACTTACCATGTGTGAATAGTTTAGATATCTTGTGTGTGAAGTATGCCACATCGTCTCTGCCACTTTGGCAGTGGGGTAGGAATGGTTGTTTTGAGAAGTCGATGTGTGTGAGTATATCAATGTTGTTGTTTGTTCGGATAAGTTCATTCTTGTCCTCAGACCAAAGTCCTTGATTGAATAGTGTGTATTCAGGTTTGTCGTGAAAGAAATTTGTGATACCGAAGAGTTTTTCAATGGTAGCATTTGAGTATATTATCTTGCCTGAGGTATCGAAAAATTCTATACCTACGGGCAGATTGTTGTATATATTGTTTTGGCTGTTCCATTCTGCTTGTTTAGAGAGTTCTCTCTCTTTCTCTTCGTGGATATTGCGAGCTATGCCGACTATGACGATTGGAACGCCGTTTTTATCTCTGTTTATCACTTCTCCGGCGATGTCGAACCATTCTTCTTTGTCTGTGGTTATACTCCGATGTCTGAATACTATATTAAACGAATTCTTTTTGCCCAGAGTGACGAGTTTCATTTCTTCTTTGAAATTGTTCATGTCCTCTGTATTTGCTCGTTTGTAGAGCGTTTCAGGACTTGTATAGATGGTGCATAACTCTCCGTCACTGGTTGTCGTGTGGCTTGTTATCTGTTGTTTGCGACAGTCCCAATGCCATGGTGTGATTTTACCTATCTGACAAGCCAAATTTTGTTGACGTATCTGTTCGTTGAGTGAGACATTCAACTGATTGCGTTGTATGCATGTGGCTATGGAATTTGCCAATATCTCAATGTTGTTAATCTCTTTATCGCTCCAGGTTGTCGGATACTTGTATGTGACGCCTATCACGCCCCATGTTACGTCTGTTGATAACAATATAGGCACAATGAGTGCAGATTTGAAGTCGTTCTGTTTAAAGAAGAGAGCTTCGTCATCGTTTATCTCCGTCGATGTGTCTGCATTTTCAATTATCATCGGACGTTTGAGCGTACAACACCGGTCTATCCACGCCGATTCGATAGTTGAATGTGTGGATACCATGTCGTTTAAGTCGTTAGAGTTTAACGACATGGCTAACTCTATGATGTCAAAGATGTATGGAGCGTTGTATTGAAGTATTCCGATGTTAAAGTCTGGCATCTGAGTTCTTACTGACTTTAAGACTTGACGTAAACCTTTTGTAAATAACTTATCGGACGGTGTCGTCTGTAAGTCATTTATTATCGACAATATTATGTTTGCGTCGATGTTAATTTGCGATGTGCTTATCTCCTTTGCCGTCAGTTCTCGACCTATGCCCGATACGTGATGGTAACCGGTGTTGTCTGTATAACGACATGTTATCTCGTATTTGAACCATATTTTGCCGTCTTTCGTCTGTAGAGGCACTCGATATACGGAGCCGATATCTGCTCTTCTGAACGAATCATACACCGTCGTTCTATTTGTGTTTTCAAAGAAATCACAATATTTTTCTAACGATAACACACAGCTATCCAATCCAAGAAAGTCTTGAAACTTGCTACAAATCTCAATCGTCTTTGTAGAGATATTGACATCGAAGATGTATAATCCTCTGCATTGGAAATGGCTGTTTGACGTCATAAAAATGAGCTATTTTGTAATCATTATAAACACACTTTTGGTTTTCCGCACTTCGTGAAGTTAGGAACTTTATTGTAACTTTGCAAATAAAACATTAAAAATGTAGTCTTGTGACCAAAATAACGATATATTCTCAGAGTGATTTTACAACCGATTATCGTATCCATAAACTTTCTCGTGCTTTGACGGATTTGGGTTATGTCGTTCGTTTTGTTGGACGAAGACATCATAAGTATAGGTGTAGAGAGGGCGCGGATACTCATCTTTTGTACATGTTTTTCGAACGAGGTGCGCTCTTTTACTTTGAGTTTAATATTCGCCTTTTCTTTTATTGCCTTACGCATCGTGCCGACATGGTTGTCGCTATCGACTTGGATACTCTCGGCGGGGTGTCGTTGGCTGCCAAGTTGACGGGGCAGAAGATGCTCTTTGATAGCCATGAGTATTTCCCCGAAAGTCCTGAAATAGCTCATAAGCCTTTCGTAAAGTGGGTTTGGCGTGTCATTCAACGTCTGTTTGTGCCATTGGCTGATATTCATGTGACGGTCTGTCAGTCTATTGCTGATATATTCAAGGATAAGTACGATGTCGATTTTCTCGTCGTGCGCAATGTGCCTTTGCGGGATCGTAATGATGAGTTGAAACGACTTGTCGCTACAGAGGGGCAAACACAACGTCCTTTTACTATTCTTTATCAAGGTGCTGTCAATATAGGTAGAGGTATTGAAACTATCATTGAGGCATTGGTAGAACTGAAAGAGTGTAGGTTTGTTGTCGTCGGCGATGGTGATATTTTTGAACAGGTGAGGAAACAGGCTGCAACTCTTGGTGTAGCGGATAGAGTCTCTTTTGAGGGAAAGAAGCCATATTCTGAGTTGGTCTCATATATGGCAGAAGCTGACTTGGGTGTCTGTTTCTTTGAGAATCTGTCTTTGAATTATTACTATTGTCTGCCCAATCGTCTTTTTGACTTCATAGGTGCGCAGTTGCCAATGCTCGTCATTGACTTCCCTGAGTTGCGTCGGGTTGTTGATGCGTATAATATAGGCGAGTGTCTGCCCGATATGTCGTTGGAGACTATCACGTCGGCAATACGTAGAGTCATGACCGACAAGGAGGCTGTTGCCCGGTGGCGTGCCAACATGGTAAAGGCTTCCGAAGAACTCGTCTGGGAACGTGAGTTTAAGCCTCTTGCCGAACTCTTGAAAGGGGTTCTCAAATAGTGATTTTAAAACATAGGCAGAGCCGAAAAACGACCCTGCCCGATGGTGTTGTATAGCGCTTCTGAAAGTTCTCTTTTCGTCGTGTGAGCTGATGACTAATGAGCGTCGAGCCAATTGTTGCCAACGCCTATTTCTGCTTCTAACGGCACTCGCAATACGATGGCGTTCTCCATCTGCTCTTTTATTATCTTTTCTACCTCAGATTGTTCTTCCCGTGGCGTGTCAAAGACAAGTTCGTCATGTACTTGTAATATCATCTTTGTCTTGAGGTGTAGACGTTTCAATTCCTTGTTGATGTTTATCATGGCTATCTTTATGATGTCGGCTGCTGTACCTTGTATTGGGGCGTTGATGGCATTACGTTCTGCCACGCCTCTCACTGTGGCATTGCGGGAGTTGATATCCGGCAGGTCGCGTCGTCGGCCGTTGAGGGTTGTTGAATATCCTTTCTGACGTGTTTGTTCTATCGTCTCCTGCATGTATCGTTCTACGTTGGGGAAACTTTGGAAATAACCGTCGATGAGGTCTTTGGCTTCTTTGCGGGGTATGTCTAATCGTTCTGCTAATCCGAAAGCCGATATGCCGTAAATGATGCCGAAGTTTGCTGTTTTAGCTTTACGTCGCATATCTTTCGTCACCTCCGATATAGGTGTTTTGTATATGCGAGCCGCAGTTGCAGCGTGAATATCTTCGCCTTGTTTGAAGGCCGTTACCATGTGCGGGTCTTGCGAGAAGTGCGCCATCAGTCGAAGTTCTACTTGCGAGTAGTCGGCAGAGAGTATGATATGGTTATTGTCCGAGGGAACGAAGGCTTTGCGTATCTCTCGTCCGTCTTCGTCACGGATAGGAATATTTTGCAAGTTGGGGTTCGAACTGCTCAGTCGGCCTGTTATGACAACTGTCTGATTGAACGATGTATGTATTCGTCCAGTCTTGGGCTGAACCAGCTGTGGCAATGCTTCAGCGTAGGTGTTCAGCAGTTTTACCAATCCTCTGAAACGCAGTATTTCCGGCACTATAGGGTGAGCACTTACGAGTTTTTGCAGAGTCTCTTCGTTTGTCGAATATTGTCCTGTGCGGGTTTTCTTTGCTGAGGCGTTGATTTTCATGCGTTCGAAGAGTATATCTCCCACTTGTTTCGGACTTGCAATGTTGAATGTCTCTCCGGCAAGGTCATATATGTGTTTTTCAACTTCTGCTATTCGCTCTTTCAGATGCCGGGCGAAGGTGTTGAGGGCATCGGTGTCAAGGCGTACTCCTGTACGTTCCATCTCTGCCAATATCGGCATAAGTGGCATTTCGATATTGTAGAAGAGGTTGGATATATCCTCCGATGCGTCTATTTGCACTTTGAGTTTGTGATAAAGTTGCAACGTTATGTCTGCGTCTTCTGCCGCATATTCTGTTATTTCTTGTAGGGGAACAGAACGCATAGATAGTTGGTTTTTCCCTTTGCCTATCAGGGTGTCGATATGTATTGTTTTGTATTGCAGGAGAGATTCGGCCATGTCGTCCATGTTATGTTTCAGTCCTGGGTAGAGCAGGAAGTGTGCTATCATGGTGTCGAAGAGTCTCGACGAGTCTACTTCGGTCATGATGCCGTAGTTTTGCATCACCATGATGTCGTATTTCATGTTCTGTCCTACGAGGGTCTTTGTGTTATTCTCCAAGACAGGATTTAACATAGAGAGTCGTTCTCTTATGTCGTCGCTGTCTGATGGCATAGGCACGTAATAGGCTTTGCTCTTCTCTGCTGCGAACGACACTCCGATGAGTTCTGCTTTAAGTGGTTCTATATGTGTTGTTTCGGTGTCGAAACATATTGTGTCGAATCCCGACAGGTATTGTATCATTGCCGATATTTTGTCTGTCGTGTCGGCGCAAATATATTCATGAGGCAGAGATTCTGCCGTTGCATATTGCACAGACTCTGTCGCATGTGTCGTTTCCTCTTGCGATGGCTGTTCTTTTGCGAGAAGGTCAAACAGCGATGGTTGTTGAGGAGTTTGTACAAAGAGGGCATTCACTCTCGGCATGATGTTCTTGAACTCAAGTTCGTCGAATATCTTTTGCAATGCCGTTCTGTTGGGCTCTTTGAGTTTAGCATTCTGCAGGTCAAATGCTACCGGCGCATTGGTGTTTATTGTCGCCAATTGTCGTGATAGTTCGACTTGTTCTCGGTAGTTGATGAAGTTCTCTTTCATCTTGCCTTTGAGTTCGTCGATATGTTCGTATATGCCGGCTATTGTTTTGTAGGCAGATAGCAATTCTTTGGCTTTCTTCTCGCCTATGCCCGGACAACCCGGTATATTGTCCGATGAGTCGCCCCATAGTCCCAACAGGTCGATAATCTGTTGAGGTTCTTCTATGCTGAAGTAATCTCTCACACGGTTTATGTCCCACTCCTCTGCACCTGTTGTCGAAAGACGGTACATCATTATGTTGTCTGCCACCAACTGCGCATAGTCTTTGTCGGGCGTCATCATAAAGACCTTTTCCACATCGTGCGAATGTCGTTGAGCCAATGTGCCTATTATGTCGTCGGCTTCATATCCCTGACACTCTATCATGGGAATGTTCATGGCTTTAAGTATCTCCTTTATATATGGTACAGCTACGCTGATGTCTTCCGGCTGGGCGTCTCTGTTGGATTTGTATTCGCTGTACATCTCGTGCCTGAAAGTATCACCGTGAGAGTCAAATGCCACAGCTATATAGTCGGGGCGTCTTTTGGAGAGCAACTCCAGCAGCGTATTGGTAAAGCCGAAGATGGCAGATGTGTTAATGCCTTTGGTGTTGATACGCGGTGAACGTATAAAGGCGTAATAGGCTCTATATATCATAGCGTATGCATCGAGCAGGTAGAGTGTCATGGTGTATTGTTTTTATGTTTCGTAAATTGATTCATTTTTTTCTCGAAATACACATAAAGACAGATATTTGTCACCGTTTGTAGGTTTCTTTTTGATTTATTGTCTTCTGTTGTTTTCGAGTATCGTTCAAAATTAATATTTTTTTTCATAACAAGCGTAACCTTGTTTTGGGCGTAGCGTAATAGGAGGAGAAAGACGAAGTTTTTTCGTTGATTAGTTGATAAGTGTGTTTGGGTGATTTTATTCACTATTGAGAGCCGATTTGAGAGAATCGACTCTCTTTATTTTTGTTAGACCTTGGAGTCTTTCTGTGATCTATTTGAAATGCAAAAGTGTAAATGTTGGTTTTGTATCAAAAAATGCCGTTATTTGCTTTTATCTTACCCAACAATACTGCTCGGTAGGATTTACTGGTGGTCCACATTTGTTAGTATATCGCTCGGACATATTTATTATTCCTTCCACACCAGTTCGTGTACTACACTCCATAACTCCTAACTCCCAACTCCTATCTTCTATCTCCTCACTCCTAACTCCTATCTCCTCCCTCCTACCTTTCTTAGAAATAGTGTTCACTCTCAATATACTCCTCAATTCACTCACTGTAAGCCCCTTTATATCCCTTAGAAAGTCTCTATCCCGAAGCTTTGCTATAAGCGCACTATCCAAAAACACCTTCCTCGCTGCAACGGTAACAAAAATATCCATAAACTTCAACTCATCTCTATAGTCGTAAGTCTGCAAATCTTTGAGCGTCACCTCCATACGTCTCTTATGTTTGGGCATAACATCAGAAGTAAGCAACGTCTTGCCGTCGTAGTATCTTCGTTCTCTGTTGGATAACCCATAATACCTAAACGTCGGCAAACCGCAATCATCAGCTTGCTCTATTCGTTTCTTTCTGAGAAACTTGTCTATTCGACCCTTCTTTCTGTAATACACAAAATCCTTCTTGTCAACACTCATACTCATTCCGCCGTTGCGCACATAGATATTGTTGGACTGCAAAATCTCCTCATCTGTCACCTCGTCAATGCGCTTACGCACAACCATATAGACATACTGTTCGGAATTGCTATGAGCAATAGCACGCTCTCGCTCTTGCCGTTCGTATTCACTCACCTTGCCCTTCAAACGCCTCTCTTTCATCA
>CALAUL010000027.1 GCA_937892255.1 uncultured Bacteroidales bacterium
GAGCATCTGCCTTACAAGCAGAGGGTCGGCGGTTCGAATCCGTCAACGCCCACAAGAGAGCGACTTGAAAGAGTTGCTCTTTTTTTGTACATTCACCTTCAAAACAAATATCGAATGTCTGTAAACAGAGAGATACTACGTCTGACAATTCCCAACGTGATAAGCAACATATCCGTTCCACTATTAGGCATGGCAGACGTTGCCATAGCCGGGCACATAGGAAGCTACACAACAATAGGCGCATTGGCTATAGGTACAACGATATTCAACTTCATTTATTGGAACTGCGCTTTTCTACGCATGGGAACGAGCGGACTGACAGCTCAAGCCTATGGCGCAGGTAACAGAAGAGAATGCAACGCCCTACTTGTCAGAGCGTTGACGGTAGCATTGGTATTGTCGAGCGTCTTGCTGATTATGCAGGAGCCATTGGCGAAAGGGGCATTGTATGTCATGGGCGGGTCGGAGAATGTCAGCGGCATGGCGTACGAATATGTCATGGCTCGAATATGGGCTGTACCTGCTGCAATATCTATCTTTGCGTTGCAGGGGTGGTTCATCGGCATGCAAGATTCCAAGACTCCGATGTGGATAGCCATTTTTGCCAATGTCGTGAATATAGCTTTTAGCTTACTCTTCACCTTTGTCTTTGAAATGGGCATAACGGGCATAGCTTGGGGAACGGTCGTTTCGCAGTATATGTCATTGGCATTAGCATTGACAATATATAGGATAAAATATTACACGTCTGATTCACCTCTTGCTATAAAGGTATCGTTGCGTTTGGGGGAGATGATGCGTTTCTTCAAAGTCAATCGCGATGTGTTTCTGAGGACTTTCTGCGTTGTTGTTGCTTACACATTATTCACAAAGATGTCGGCATATTATGGCGATATAGTCTTGGCGACGAACTCGCTACTCATGCAACTTTTCACGTTGTTCTCATACATGGTTGATGGCGTTGCATACGCTGCGGAAGCGATATCCGGCAAGTGCGTTGGAGAAGGCAACTACGATAAACTACGAAAAGCTTGCAAGGCTTTTATGATATGGGGTGCAGTGGTGGCTCTGTTGTACGTAGGTGTGTACATCGTGGCATGGGAAGAGATACTGATGTTGTTTTCTCCATCGGCCGAAGTCATGGCGTGCGCAGGTGAATATATTGGTTGGATTATAGCCGTTCCGTTGGTATGTTTCATTCCCTTTATGATTGACGGCATAATGTTAGGAACTACACGCACTGCACCATTACGTAATACGGTGGCTATATCGTTGGCCATACAGATAGCATTGCTCGTGCTTCTCAAAGATATCGCAGGCAATGCCGCTGTGTGGATTTCTTTTTTGGCTTTTCTCTTTATGCGAGGGGTGTTGTTGATACCCGAACTCAATCGTCTTATGCATGGCAGATGATTTTGGGTATGTTCTTAAAAAGTTCTTCTATCACTGAGCTTCCATCCAAAGACGAAACTCATTGAAGAGGTAGCTATTGTCATTTACCCACTCCAACACTGCCGGATGGTATTTCGAATCGGCAATATAATAGACGTAAGGTTCAACAAAATTGCGTGGCACCAATGTGACAAAGAAGTCAGAGTAATAGACCTGATAGAAATCAAGATTCTCTTCCGAGACCTCCAACAGATGAGAGAAAAGCTTAGATGTGTTTTCATGCAATTTCTTTATCTGCTCACTACCCTCCATTGTCGAAATGGAATCCGACGTTGCTATCGTGGCTATGTACTTATCCATCTCTGCGTTGAATGCGTCGCCATCTGACTTACGTCTATTGAAGATATCTATAGCTTGAGCACTACGACGCCACAGGCCGACAAGTTGACCGTATGCATGAATACTATTCTTAGCGTCGTTGCTTATCAAAAGCGCATAATAAAGTGGCATCATTGCTTTAAACCTATAACCTTGTATAAGCATGACATTCGACAGGTGCAAATGTGCTTCGGTCAGAGTTCGATCAAAGATGACACTCTTTTGAAAAAGTTCCTCAGCCTCCTTTAGCCGTCCCTTCTTTTCCATCATGACACCATAATGAAATGCACCGGTGGCAGAACGTTTCTTTAGAAGTTGCTTATAATGATATATTGCCGCACGGTCAAAACCTTGTATCTCACGACAAAGAGCCAACAAGACTTGTGCATCTTCTGCCCGCTTGCCTTCATGACGAAGCAAACCTTTACACTCCTCGACACAATGCGCTATCTTGCTCTGTTCGAAAAGCGACATTGCCTGTTTGTAATGAGTCTCCTCATCGTATGCATAATCGTTCAGATAACGCTGTCCGCAACATACGGAAGAGAACATCAAACATGAGAAAATGAATACTATTGTATGTTTCATGTGATTAAAGTTATTATCTATTGTTGTTCTAATTGTTTACGCGATTTGCTCTGTGTAACGATATATACACCTGAGAATACCAGTCCTATGGCAATGCCCTTTGTATATCCAAAAGTAGTAAGTCCCCAAAGCAATGCCACCATAGATGAAACGACAGGTTGAACATAATTGTACATACCTACCACTGTCGGACGCAAGTATTTCTGTCCCGTAGGTATCAACATATATGTAAAGAACGTTGCCACAAAAACCGTATAGCCTATCTCTAAATATATCTTCAACGGCATAGTGGCAAAGTCTATACTTGCAATTTCCGGGACAGCAAACGGTACTACAACAGCTGTTGCCGACAAGAACATCCACCTCATGAGCGTCACCGACGAAAACCGACTGATAAACCCTTTGAAAAACACCAAGTACGACGCAAAACAAACTTGCGCCGTCAGACACATCGCATCGCCAATGATACTATCCTTGTCAAACGAGAAAACATCTCCGCCTCTGCCCAATATCAACATCAGAGCACCACTCATTCCAAGAAAAACACCCACTGCTTTCAATCCCGTGATTGGCTCTTTGATGACTATGGCGGCAAGTATCATCGTCACTATGGGCATGAGCGTCGTTATGACCGACGCATCTATTGGCGAGGTAAATGCCACTCCGACGATAAACAAGCACTGATTGAAGACTATGGCAAGCATGGCGCAGATAAAGAACTTTCCCTTGTCACTCCATGTAGTGCGCTCCTTTGGCAAGAAACACTGCAACACCCAAAAAGCTATACAGCCTCCTATCATTCGCATTGCGGCAAGAGTAAATGCCGGAATGTCATTCTCCGCAAAATAGTTGAGCGTGTCTTTCGAAATGGGAGCCATAAGACCCCATAACACATTGGCTGTAAAAGTAAATAGATGACCTTTAAAAATACCGTTGACACTCATCTATATTCCCGATTTTTAATGCTAAATGAGCTTAAACTCTACTGTCGAGGACGACGAAATTCGTTCACCACAATGGCCGTTGCTGTAGCGACATTTAGAGACTCTGATGTCGTCTCACCTGCAGGATAATTGGGAATGAAGAGCTTATCGGTGACAAATCTTTTCAACTTTTCGCTTATGCCCTTTCCCTCGTTTCCCATGACGATAAATGCATTATCTGATAGCGTTGCCGTGTATATGTCATTTCCCTCCAAGAAGGTCCCGTACACAGGGATATGCCACTCGCTTGCATTCTTCGCAAGATAACACTCCAAGTCCGTCTCCACGACCGCCACTCGAGCTATTGCTCCCATTGTAGCTTGTATCACCTTCGGATTGAAAGCGTCGGCACAAGTCTTGGAACAGACGATTTGCCGTATGCCAAACCAATCCGCCACGCGTATTATAGTTCCGAGATTCCCGGGATCTTGAACCTCATCAAGAATGAGCACCAATCCATCAGGACGCACTGAGATATCTGACATCTGTGGTTTCTCAAATATTGCCAATAAAGGAGATGGCGTCTTGAGCATTGTTATGCTCTTCATCTGCGTCTCGTCACATTCGTCAACCTCCCTGCAATACCTCTTAGCATCTATATCTCTCAACACATCGGCACAACCAGCGATATAGACAGGATTCAATCCTCCGCGCAGCAAGTCTCCCACAAGTTTAACACCTTCGGCTATGAACTTACCCTGCACATCGCGTTGCTTTTTCACCGACAACTGCTGTATTTGTTTCTTCTTATTGTTGCTTATCATGATAATTTTTACACTGTCAACGTAATTATTCGGTCCAAAAATAGGGTTATCTCTTGAAAAAAGATAATTTTGGGACGATTTTATTATTCGGTATGAATTTACGACACTTTACAGATGCGGGTTCGAACTTACGGCACAATACCTTTGCTGTTGTAACTCTGTTACGTTGTTCGATTGTCGTTATAAAGGTAAAGACTTTGGCTTTCAATGTCATAAATTCTATTCCAAACCTTTTCACCAACAGTTTCATGGCGAAAGCCGATTACAGACCGGTTTTCAGACTCACAATCGCACTCCTTGCGGTCATTATCATCAGCGGTTGTAGCGCCACGAAATATGTTCCCGACGATGAGTTGTTGCTCAACAGAGTTGTCATTGACGGAGACTTAGGTCATTGCAACTCCGATGAGTTGATGGACTATGTTCGTCAGCGTCCCAATGTGCGAGTACTGGGATTTTGGCGTGTCAACCTCAACCTCTACAACCTATCAAGACATAAAGACAACTGGTTCAACAATTGGCTTCGACGCATCGGCACTCCGCCCGTGCTGTATGACTCTGCAATGGTATCTCGCAGTTCGGACAATATACGTCTGTACCTTGAGAGTTGCGGATATTACGACTCGAAAGTGTCCGACACCACAATAATCACAGGAAAGAAGAAATGTAAAGTCATCTACGACATTGACACCGGCACTCGTTATCGCATATCATCTATAGACTACAACATCGAAGACGACTCGTTACGAGACATGGTGTTGACCGACACTGTCAATTCTCTTCTTCGCAAAGGTTCTCCCTTCGACACAAATACCCATGACAAAGAACGTGAAAGAATCAGCCGACGTATCAATGACATGGGATATTATCATTTCAACAAAGACTACATCTATTTCATAGCAGACAGTTCCTACAAACGCCATTGGGTAGCCGACAGTCTAATACTTCTGAGTTACCGCACCAACGACATTCCGGCTAAAGTAGAATCACATCGCAAATCAATAGTCAAAGAGATAGTCTTCGTGATAAACAAAGCCGGTATGACGCCTCTCAATACCGACAGTTCACAGATGGACACATTGCACTTCAACGACTACATGATAGTCCATCAGCCACCTTTGATTTTCAACCCCGAACTACTGACCTCTTCTTGTCTAGTGACACCTGGCAGTTTCTACTCTGTCTCCGACATTGAACAGACACAGATGAGATTCAACAATCTCAAACTCTTCAACGCCGTATCAGCTCGCTACGACGAATTGCCCGGCATTGACTCTTTGGGCAACAGACAACTCAGATGTACCATCAACCTGACTGTCGGAACACCTCAATCATACGCCATAGACATCGAAGGCACCAACTCATCGGGTAACCTCGGAGGCGCTGCCAATCTGCGATATTCTCACTCCAACCTGCTTCATGGAGCCGAAGTCTTCAGCATCAAATACCGCATTGCTTCACAAACACAGTTCGCTCGCGAGGGAAAAGAACGTTTCAACACCTTCGAGACAGGAGCCGAGATAACTCTTAACCTGCCGAAATTCTTCGCTCCGTGGGGCAACAGACTCTTCGCCAAACGCATTGCCCCTTCCACTCTGTTATCGCTGTCTTACGACTTTCAACGCAGACCCGACTTCACGAAATCTGTCATATCGACAAAGTTCGGTTATACCTGGCGACAAACACAAAACAGCACTCACTCCTTGACTCCTCTGGAGATAAACATCATAAACATACCCAAAATAAGCGACGAATTTGTCAACTACATTAAAGGCTCGTACCTTCAGCACAGCTACACCAATCACTTTATCGTCTCCTTGGGATACTCTTATCTGTACAATCAAAAAGAGAACCCCGACAACGCATGGTATTTTCGTTTTGACATCGAGACAGCCGGCAACACACTGTCACTCTTCACAAACAACATAAAAGCCAACGAAGACAACATAAAGGAAATATGGGGCATCAGTTATGCTCAATACGTAAAGTCAAACGCTGAACTACGTTATCAGATAAGCGACTTTTGGCACAACAATTTTGTATACCGACTATATGCCGGTATTGGCGTGCCATACGGCAATTCGCAAGTACTGCCATTCGAGAAGAGTTACTTCGTCGGAGGAGCAAACAGCATACGTGCTTGGCCAGTTAGAGGCTTGGGTCCGGGAAGCAGTCAAACAGAACAAAACCTACGTTATCACAACCAGACATCGGATATTCGTCTCGAACTGAATGCCGAATACCGATTTAAAATCGTCAGTCCTATCGAAGGAGCCATCTTTGCCGACGCCGGTAATATATGGGCATTGCCAAAGACGACGGACAACAAAGACGCCCATTTCAACAAGGAATTCTACAAACAATTAGCCTTTGGCTCCGGCGTCGGACTACGTCTCAACTTCAACTACTTCGTCATACGTCTCGATGCCGCAGTGAAACTTCATGACCCATCGAAACAAAAGGGTGAACGCTGGGTCATAGCAACACAACCTTTCAAAGCAAGCGACATCAACTACAACTTCGCCATAGGCTATCCGTTTTAGACTTTCTACGTCAGAGTTAATCTTCATCATCACGCCATAAAAAAAGCAACCATTCTGCTAACGGAACAGTTGCTTGTAGTACTTAATATTTACATCCTTCTAACGAAAGACCTTTTATAAATTCTCTAACGTCTAATCCTTCTTATATACCAACAACGCTGAGTACGTATTTACACCGAGAGCCGAATGTCCCTCGTATTTAACATCGATAATATCCTCCGGTTTTATATTTTCAACCTCAACAAACTCATTAATCTGCTCGTCCAAAGACTTATCGAAGTCATCCAAACCCGAGAACTGAAAATGCTTGGTAATTAATGCTGCCATAATATAATATTTTAATCGTTTGTACTTAATCAATATAGGCAAATATACGAATATATTTCAGAAATGTTCTCCATTTCCTTTCCTATTTTTTGAAGTACACAAATAACCTCTATTTTTATACAATAATGTTTTTGTTTAAATAATTATCTTTGCAAAAAGACATTTTAAACAAATAGAACCTTACAAACATGACAATGATTAAAATAGCAAAGAAAATCGTTCTTGCCACATGTGTCGCCACGGCAATATCCGGCGCTTCACAAATAGCTACAGCTCAGAACATCATGGAGCTCAACGTTGCTAAGAAGGGTGCACCTATACAGCCTACTATGTACGG
>CALAUL010000028.1 GCA_937892255.1 uncultured Bacteroidales bacterium
GCTTTGTTGGGAATTGTGTTGAGTGTGTTGGTTTTGGCATTGGCTATTGAGTATAACAGTGCAAAGCGAATGCTGTATAAATCGGTAGGACAAGTCAGTTCGCAACATATATATGGAGGTTTTATAATGCAGGTAAAGGAATACATGTTCCCTTTGTTGTATTGCATAAGATTAAAGAGTATATTAATAGGTCTTCCATTGCTTATTGTGGTAGAAACTCCTTATATCTACTCGTTAAATGTTGAGTCGGTTTATATTGGAGGTGTGAATGTATATTGTTGGTTTATACCGGCATTAATAGCAATGCCTGTCTTTTTTTGTAATCCTATAACATCGTATTTGTCAAACTATATAGATGGTCTTATTACGTTAAAACCATCTTTTGTAAAGATGATGTTATATCGATTACATCGAATACTATCAGTGATATCAGTTATAATAGCTGGTATATTTATGATTATAACCAAAGATTATCTTTTTGTGTTGTCATCACTTGTCTTTGTTGTGATGGTATCGATTCCCATAGGTATGATAGAAAATTCGTTTGCCTCTAAGAAAATGCCGTATTTTCAAAGTGTTATGGAAATGAACACAATTACGGATTATAGGCTTTATTTGTTGCGTTTGGGCACTCTTGCAGTGTTGTCTGTGCCATTTATACTATTGCAATTTGTGGAATATAATATAGGTTGTTATGTTGTGTTGACTGTCGGAGTAATAGGGCTGTTGTTCCATAGATATATGCTTGATAAAACCGCAGACATATTTTGGAAGAACAGACATAAGATACTTGATGGAATGAGAGAGGGATAGAAGAGTTTATAATGAGATAGTATTAGGTAGATTAAAAAAATTAATAATCATGATAAGTAGCATATATAGGCATTTGTTTCTAGAACTGAAACGTTCGTCGTATTGGATAGATACAATGTTCATGAACATTATAAAAGGCGTGGGTTTGACACTTGGGTGTATACCATTGCTCGTTGTGTCTGTTGTTTTGGATTATGTGTTGTTCGCTGTATTTCAGAAGCCGCTTTCGGTATCGTTTCTTACGCTTGTCGTATGTGGTTTGTTGTTGGATTTTGTTCTGAAAGTCAGGTTTTTAAAGTTTGGCTATAGACAATATGGTCCGTATCTCACATTGCCTATCGGGAGGCGACGAATAGTGAATTATGAAGTGGTTAAGTCGCTTATCTCTGTTTATAATATCTATGGAGTGATATTGACAATGCCATTTTTCATCAGAATGGTTTACATAGGACGACTATCGGCTTCGCTTGCGGTGTCGTATATACTATTAGTATTTGCTGTACAGTTGTGTGTGTCGCTACTTGCGAGAGTAAGTAAGAGTCTGTCGAGAGTGTCGTTTGTAGTTATATTGAGTGTCTTTGTGGCGATATGTGTTGCAAGCATCTATTATCTCATGGAGGTAGAATCGTTGCCTTCTGTGTTAGAGACAATCAGGAGTAACTCAGTGGTGTTTTTTATGTTAGGAGGACTTCTCTATGTGGTATATTACATATTTACCTCACTCACGATAAGACGCTCGATGTACGGAATGTATGAAGGCGAAAGCGGGAAAATAGGGAGTCGCATGGCAGATGTCGGACTATTACGAAGAACGCCGATATTGCGAATATACCTATTGGCGTTGTTCAGATGTAAGTCGCACTTTTATATGCTTATAATTTGTGCGATAATGCTTGTGGCTTTGTTGTTAGATATTAGCGTTTTCTCTACTCCGCAAATGAAAGTATTTATAATGTCCTTATTTGTTTGTGGACCTGCAGCAGGTTTTTCTTTGTATGCACAAATCATGTCGACGAGTGCAGAAGGTCTTTCGGTATGTGGCTTAAATACATGGAAGCAGTTACTTTGGATAACATTCGTTTGTCATGTTCTATGGTCGTTATTTGCTACAGCATTGTTGATGTTTTTGACAAGTGAGTATATGTTGTGTCTCTATATATATCTAATTTCGATAGGTTTGGTTTTTTATGTAATATCCGAGAGCAATGGGTATTTTAAAGGACGATTTGATATATTTGAACAACAAGGTTTGGGTAAACAGGATTTCAAATTCTCAGTTCGTTATATGGGGGCTTTATATCTTATTCCTACGATATGGTCAATTTTTTATTCCTCTATGGCGTCGGGAACTGTTTCTCCTCAGGCCTTTACTATATTCTCGTTGTTGCTCTCAGTACCCTTTATCATATTCACCAAAGTGGGGATAAACAGACATGCTAAAGTATTTTCACGCAATAAGTACAGTTATTTGAAAAGCACACGCTCGAAATAGATGACATGCTGTAAAAAACTTCAGTAATAGACCATAAAAAAGGTTGTCTAACGTTATTTCGTCAGACAACCTTTTTATTGAGAAATACCCTTTTGTTTACTTTATGTTTAGCAATGGAACATTGTTTCCGCCGTTGTAAGTAGGGAGTTTGCCATCCCATTTTTCGATAGCATATTGTCTTACGAGCATTTCGTTAAGAGAAGCAGCGACAACACGGTTGTAGTAAGCTTCGCCATCAGCTTTTATTTTAAGAGCTTTTGCTTCACCTTCTGCCTTAGCAATCTCAATTTTAGCATTAGCTTCAGCCTGTTTTACGAGGTTTTCAGCTTTGAGAGACTCTTGAATAGCGTTGTTTTTTGCTTCTATGGCAGCGCTAAGAGAGGCGGGAGGAGTTATCATGGAGGTGAACTCTTCAACAATAAAACCTTCTTTGGTGAGTATAGAATCAAGAATGAACTTTACTTCATTTTCAAAACTTGCTCTTGAAGCCATGAGTTCGTCGGACGAATATCTGTTGGCAGTCTCTCTGTACGCATCGTAGATGACCGTTCGCATGTATCCGGATTCGATATCTTCAATAGGTTTACGATATTTGGCGAAGATATCAACGGCTTTGTCTCTGTTCAGACGAAAAGCGATAAGCGGGTCCATGTCAAAGACAGCGGCATCTTTTGTTGTTACCTTAAATGGAGCATAGTCAACACGTTGAACATAGATAGGGTATGTGAAAATCTGCTCGGTAAACGGGTTGTAGAATACATAACCTGTCACGGGAGAGGCATCAAGTTTGCCTTGTTCCGTGAGCGAAAATTTCTTAAAGCAGATACCTACCTCAGAGGTGTCAACAGTTCGACATGATGATAGACACAAGAGCGCTATTAAACTTACGAAAATACTTTTTTTCATTGTTGAAATACTTTTTCTATTGTTAGTCTTATTTTTTCTTTTTCTTGTCCTTTGAGGGTTCTCCTACGGCACGAGTGATTTGTTCTGCCAAGTTGCCAGTGAGTTCTTCGTATTTAGAAGAGACTTGGTTGTACTTTTCTTCTGCCATCTCTACGGCTGTTTCAGCGACTTTGATTTGTCCCTTTCCTTTTGTGATGTTTTGTTCGCCTTTGGCAATGTTCTTTTCGGCTGCCTTAATCTTGTTGTCTATTTCTTTTAGTGCAGCTTTAGAACGTTGGTCGAGTTCTTTAATATCGGTTTGAGCTTGTTTTACGACATCTTGTTCTTTGCTCTTGAGGAACTTGTTGAAGCCCTTCTTCTCTTCTGCGAATTCTTTTATTTTCGCTTTCTTTTCAGCGGCAAGTTCTTTAAGTTCTGCCTTGCCATTGTTTACCATCTCTGTTCCTTTTGTTACGAGCGAGTCAGCGATAAAGGCTTTTCTGTTTGCTGTTTCAAGTTTTTTCTTGGCAGCTTCATAAGATGCAATAGCCTTTTGTTTTGCTGCCTCTGCTTTTTGGTCGGCAGATTGTGCTGAAATGGTCATTGTGCAAAGCAATGCAGCAATGCCGAGTATGTACTTTTTCATAACAGTAATGTTTTATTGAATTAATACTATTTTTGACTGTGTAATCTGTTGAATATCACTGCTAAATGTGCGTATAGAGACGTATTCTGTACAACGACGTCTTCGGGTGTCTTAATGCGTACGGAAGTAAAGTTCCAGATGGCTTTTATTCCACCGCTAACCATCAAGTCAGCCACGGATTGTGCATGTTCAACCGGAACTGTCAAGATGCCTATTTTTACGTCTTCTTTTTTTACCTTCTTAAAGTCGTCGGTGTGATAAATTGTCGTTCCTCCGATGTTAAGTCCTACTTTATCGGGATTGACATCGAAAGCGGCAACGATGCTAAATCCAAATTGTGTCAGACCATGGTCAAGAAGTAGAGCTGTGCCCAAACTTCCTGCGCCAAAGAGATAACCGTAGTCCATGCGGTTAAATTGCAAGAAGGTCTCTAACTCTGTTATCAGAGGCTCTACTTCGTATCCGACACGAGTTTTGCCCACTATGCAAGTGTGGGACAGATCTTTCGTTACTTGTGTCGGGTCAACACCCATATCACGTCCTATCTGTGTTGATGATACGTGTTTTAGCCCATTTCGTTGTGCTAATTTGAGATAAGTCAAATAGCAAGGCATACGACGTAGTGTTGGTTCCGGAACCAACGTTACAGGTGTACGTGTTATGTTTTCTCCATTGTTCATAATAGACAAAAATAGAAATTTTTCTAAAATAATGTATCTTTGTAATCTGAAAAAAGATGTTGAGACATGATAATAAGGATACACCCGGACAATCCGGACGAACGTAATGTGCAGCGAGTAGTGGATTGCTTGCAAGATGGTGGTATTGTTGTTTATCCGACAGATACTGTGTATGGTATAGGTTGTGATATTACCAATCTGCAGGCAGTGGAGAAGATATTGAAGTTTAAGGATATTAATCTTAAGAAGAATAATCTCTCGTTTATCTGTTATGATATGAGCCATGTGTCGGACTATGTGCGACCGTTGGACAATGATGTGTATAAACTCATGAAGCGTAATTTGCCGGGGCCATTTACGTTTATTCTCAACGCTAATAATAATGTTCCGAAACTCTTTAGGTCAAACAAGAAGACTGTGGGTGTTCGTATTCCGGATAATAAGATTATCAGAGAGGTGGTACGTGTCTTGGGCAATCCTATATTGTCGACATCTGTCAAGGGTTATGGCGATGAAGATGAAGAGGTGGAGTATATTCGTGAGCCCGAACTTATAGAGGAGCGTCATTCGCATATTGCAGATATTATCATTGACGGAGGTGTTGGAGGTTATGAAGGTTCTACGGTGGTAGATTGTACGAGTGGCGAGTATGAAATTTTGCGACAAGGAAAAGGTATATTAGAAGAGTAAACAATATATAGAGATGAGTTCAGTTATTGTGTCGCCTTCGTTATTGGCGGCAGACTTTGGAAATTTGCAGAGAGACATTGAGATGGTCAACAGCAGTGAGGCGGATTGGTTTCACGTTGATGTTATGGACGGTCTCTTTGTGCCTAATATTTCATTTGGTGCACCTGTTATCAAGCATATCAAAAAGCATGCGCAGAAGCCTTTAGATGTTCATTTGATGATAACAGACCCGAGTCGTTATATCAATCATTTTAGGGATTTGGGAGCGGATATTCTCAATGTGCATTATGAAGCGTGTACGCATTTGCATCGTACCATAGAACAGATACGCAATGCCGGAATGAGTCCTGCCGTAACGCTCAATCCGCACACTCCGGTAGAAGTCCTCGAAGATATTTTGTCAGAGGTAGATATGGTGTTGCTTATGTCTGTCAATCCCGGTTTTGGAGGTCAGAAGTTCATCATGAATACTCTTGAAAAGGCACGTCGTTTGCGAGATATGATTCAGCGAAAAGGTGTTCGGACTATCATAGAAGTAGACGGAGGAATAGACAATACAACGGCTCCATTGGTCAGAGAGGCCGGTGTAGATGCTTTTGTTGCCGGCAGTTTCGTTTTTGGAGCACAACGGCCTAAGGAGGTTATTTTTTGGCTGAAAAACTTGTAGTGGCGTATAACCGTCAGAAAAATATATCGGCACTTTGCTCTCTCATGGGTGGAGTGCCTATTTTATATTTGATAATGTTATATTTTTGTCTGATATCCGTAATAACTGCCATAGTGTTTCGTCTCGTTGTCGTTTGTCGATGCGCCGTTGAACAACAGAGATAAAGAGGGCTTATTGTCGGTGATATTCAGCGAGTCCAAAGTTATTTTCAGATGTTTGTATTCGGTGTGATTTGCTCTTACGATAAATAGGAATGCATCTGCATACGGCATCAATGTTCGACAGTCAGCCACACAGCCTACCGGGGCTGTATCAATGAGTATCACGTCGAATCTGTTTTTCATTTCGTCTATCAGTTCTTTGTTTTTCTTTGTTGATATCAACTCTGTCGGATTAGGAGGTATGGAGCCTGACGTTATACAGAAGAGGTTGTCTATTTCGGTCTTTTGGATTATCTCATCCATTTCAGCATTAAACACCAAGTAGTCTGTTATGCCCTTATTTCCACGTGGCAGATTGAGTGCTTTTTCTAATCTCGGACGTCGAAGGTCATAGTTTATAATTGCGCATTTAAGACCTGATAGGGCGAAATTTACGGCTAAGTTTACAACGCAATAAGTCTTTCCTTCTCCGGGGTTGCAACTCGATAGGAGAATAAGTTTGTGCCCATTGTCGGCAACGATGAAGTTCAACTTTGCACGAAGTGTCCTAAAACATTCACTCGTTATGGATAGAGGGTCGTTTATTGTAGGCAGGTCGCTATGTGGTTCGCTGTGGTCTTGTGGTACGATGCCTAATATTGTTGTATTTGGGCAGGTTCTGCGTAGTTCTTTGAGCGAACGGACTTTGTTGTTGAGCAACTCTTGCAAGAATAATATTGCAACTGGTAGCAAAAAGCCTATGGCTAATGCCATTGTGTTGTTTTTCTTCTCTATTGGTGCAATCTTGCCATCGTAGGTTGGTTCTTGCAGTATGTCGTTGTCGCACACATTAGATGCTTTGGCAATGAGTGTCTCTGACTCTTTTTCCAGGAGGAAAGTGTATACGGCATCTTGTATTTTGTAATTTCGTTCAAGGTTTGCGTATTCCGACTCGATGGTTGGTATTTCGCCTACTTTGTTGGTCATCTTTTGCATCGAGTTGTTTATTGTTGCGATGAGTTTCTCTTGTATTTGCATGTTTTGCTCAATCATCACAAGCATGTTTTTACGTAGCATGTCCTCTTGTTCGACAATTCTTTTTTTGTACGGGTTGTTGTCGTTTTGAGTCTTTATGTTGTTGAGTTCTTGTTGCAAAGCTATGAGTTCTTGTAGTTGTCGTTGTACAAGGACGTTTTGACTTCCGACAGAGGCGATGAAGAAGTCTTCTATTGTTTCGCCTGTTTTTAGTTTGTTTTGAATCATTTTCAGGTACTCGTATTCGAGCATGGCTGTTTCCAACTCTTTTTCTTTTGCGTAGTAGTTGGAGTGCAGATTTGTCAGATGTTGAGGGTTGCTGGCGAAGTTGTTTCTCTGTCTGAAGTCGAGTAGCTTCTGTTGTGCTTTTTTGAGAGAGTCGGCTATTGATGCTAATTGAGTTTTTAAGAAGCTGAGAGTTCTTGTTGCTGTTTGGTTTTTCTTGTCGAGGTTGAAGTACATCGAGGCTTCGTTCATGGCATTTAGAAAAGCCAATGTTTTGTTTCTGTTTGTGCCTGTTGCCGATATGAAGGCGACTGTTCCTCCTTCTTCGTTTATGGATACTCTCAGCGAATTTCGCCATTTTGAGATAAGAGATTGGCGTGTGTTGAAGTTAAATCGTATTTTGCGTTCTAAGTCCTCCTTTTTTATGTAGTCGTATGGCATTATGGCAAAGGAGAACATTCTGTTTGTTATCTTCTCTCCTATTTCGATGATAAATGTAGTGTCTATATTTTCGGCATAGTAGTTGGTGTAGTCGCCTATCATATAGTCATAGCCGTATATTTCGTCTCCTTTGATGTGCAATTTGATGTAATTGCCTTCATGGTGTTCTATCTCGAATATAGCACCTATGGGCTGACAGTGCGTGGTGTCAAAGTCTATGCGTATTACTTGTTGTGCTCCATAGACTTCTTCATTTTTTATTCTGCCTATGTTGGTGTATGTTATTTCAAAATCAAGACGGTCTATTGCTCGTGCTACGTTTTTGGGAGAGGTGTAGATATATCGTTGGTTTTCGATGTTGCTCATCTCTTGTGATAGTCCGAAGCCTTCTGTAAGGTCTGTAAAACCTTGTGTTTTGCTATTGTCTTTGAGTAGTATGACCGTTGTGGCTTTGTATATTCTTTGGGCGTAGTTGTTGTATGCCAGTGAAACGGCTAATGATATTCCGACAGACAAGAAGATTACCCACCAATTTTTAAGAGCATTTCTAAGTAATCGCATATAGTCAATATTTGACAATACGCCATCCTCTTCTTCCTCAGGGTTGTTATATGCGTAATTGTTATTCATCGTTTCCCGTTGTTTAGGAATGTTACAAAGTTGTTGATGTCAAGGTCGTAGTGATGTGGCTTTCCGATGAGGTTTCCATCGTTGTCCAATATCACATAGTACGGCTGTGCATTGACTCCGAATTTATATCTTTGAAGATAACTCCATTTGTCTCCTATTGTACGAAGTGTTGTCTCTTTTTCGTTTTCCTTTACTACTATTTTTTTCTCCAAAGGTGTTTTGTCGTCTACGTACAGACTTATAAGTACAAAGTCATTGTTTATCATCTGAGCCACTTGTGGGTCGGTCCACACGGACGCTTCCATTTCTCTGCAGTTGACGCAACCATAACCTGTGAAATCAATCAGTGCGGGTTTGTTTTGTTTCTTTGCTGCTTCCATTCCCTCTTCGAAGTCGAGATAATGACTCTGTGGTATGTTCTTGTCGAGCACAAAATCTTGTGTGTACATTGGTGGAGAGAATGCGCTTACGGCTTTCAGTGGTGCGCCCCAAAGTCCGGGTATCAGATACATGGCAAAAGTCATACATGCCATGCCTCCTATCAGACGCACTGTTCCTATTTTTTCTGTGTCTTCGTCATGATGTAGCTTTATGACTCTCCATAGATACAATGCCGCAGTCATGGCTATAGCAATCCAAAGTACTATGAATGTCTCTCTGTCCAAGATATGCCAGCCGTAGGCAAGGTCTGCTACCGAAAGGAATTTAAGTGCAAAAGCTATTTCCACAAATCCCAACATTACCTTCATTGTCTCCATCCAATCGCCGGAACGTGGCATTCTCCGCATCATCTGTGGAAAGAGAGCAAATAATGTAAAGGGCAGAGCCAAAGCCAATGCGAAGCCAAACATTCCAACCATCGGAGCAACCATGCTTCCGCTTGTTGCCAGTTCTACAAGAAGAAATCCTATGATAGGTCCTGTACAAGAGAACGATACCAACGCAAGTGTAAAAGCCATGAGGAAGATGCTCAGTAAACCTGTTGTCTTCTCTGCCTTTCGGTCTACGGCGTTGCTCCACGAGGTGGGCAGTTTTAGTTCAAATGCTCCGAGAAATGATAGTCCGAAGAGCAACAACATTACGGTGAATATGATGTTGAATACAGCATTTGTCGACAATGCGTTGAGAGCACTCGGTCCTGCAATGGCTGTTATTGCTACGCCTAAGGATACGTATATCACTATTATCGAAAGTCCGTAAGTCAACGAGTCACGTATGCCTTTTGTTTTTTTCTTGCTACGTTTCATGAAGAAGCTGACTGTCATGGGTATTATCGGCCATACGCAAGGGGTGAGCAATGCTATGAATCCTCCAAAGAAGCTCGTTATGAATATTATCCATAGCGAACGAGACTGTGTTTCTGTTGGCAATGACGATGTCTCGACCGGCTTCCATAGCTCGTTTTCGAGTGTGTCGTCGTTGCTTGTGTTGATGTTGCTTACTGTTATAGGTTGTATCAATAGGGGTTGTGTCGTGCTTTGAGATATAGGTGTTGGGGTAGGGTTGGAGTCTGTTGTTTGTGCTGTTTTTTTGTTGTTGCCGTTGTATGTGAAGTTCACTGCAGCCGGAGGAAGGCAACTGTTGTCGTTGCATGCTCCGTACTCCAAATATCCACTTATCGCATATTGTTCGCTTGTTATCTTTATTTTCTGCGTAAATCGTACTTGAAATTCGTAGTAACTTACGTTAATCTTCAATAGTTCATCGTATTTGGTAACTTTTTCTCCGTCGGGAGTCAGCGGCCCGAGTAGTTCGCAACCACTTGCCTCCTCTATGACGATGCTTGTTGCAATAAGCATCTCGTTCTTCTCTGTCGAATAGATATGCCAACCTTTATCGATTGTGCAATCAAAAGTTATTGTTGCTATGTCGTTATCTTGACTTATCTGGTGTTTTACCTTGACGGGCTCATTTATTTGAGCTGTTGTCAGTAGGCAAAAGAGTAGTGTGCAAAAGATAGTTATAATTCTCATCTCTTTAAACTATTATATTGTCTGCAATATTAGCACAAAAAGTTAACATTTTCCCCATGTTGACTTATAAATTATGTCTCGATATAGTTCTTTCTCTCTGGTTGGAGTGAGCTTTGGGGTGCTGTTTCTCTATTTGAGTGTTTGGTAAGCATTTTTTAACTTTTCTTTAATCTGTTAATATCTACGCAGATAGGCTATTTTGTTTGATGTTGTAATAAAAAAGTTATTGTATATATTTGCGTATTTAAAACAAAGCCTATACATTTGCACTCGCAATCGGGGAATATTTTCCTTGAATGCCGAGATAGCTCAGCTGGTTAGAGCGCATGATTCATAATCATGAGGTCCCCGGTTCAATCCCGGGTCTCGGTACTTGTTTAATAATTGATTTTCTCCTTGTAGGTTGAATACTTGCAAGGATTTTTTTTGTTATGTAGATAAACATTGCGACTCGCTAATGCTTTCGAATATATAGTGTTCTATTTTGGTTTTGTGTGGACTTTTGTAGTGGTGTTTTTGTCAATTGATAGGTAAACTGATAATTTGTTTTGAGTTTGCATTAGTTGTTCTTTTGTTTGGTATATGGACTGTTTTTTTATTGATTATATTTTCTCTTTTAGTTGTAATTATTCTGTTTTTTACCGATTCTCTTTGTTTATTGGTGATTTGATTTTATATTTACGCACTGATATATCGATTGTAGACGATAGATATGGTTGTTAACAGTTGTAATGATATTTAACACAAAAAAGAACAGTGAAGTTTTGACTATTATTTAGTTAATACATAAATGACAACAATGTATATGGATGCAAATTTACGCACAGTGGGTTTTGATGAACTTGTAGGGTGTTCGTCGTATAATGATGGCGAGATAGCGATTCTCTGTCCGTCGTGCAATGTAGAACAGCAAATTAATGAGTCGGTACGTCTTGGAATGACTCTTTTGGTTATTTGTACAGATGGAGAGACAGAGTATTTCATGAATGGCAATAAAGTGGTGATGAAAAAGAATGACTTACTTATTTGTCCGGCAAATGTTGTTTTTGATGGGTTTACAAATGCGACGGAAATACAATTCAAAACGATGTGTCTTTCGCCGGAACTCATGTTGCGTCTAAGGGGGCTAACTCGCAATTCGTGGGATTTTCTACAGTATATCAAGCAAAATCCGATAGTGACGCTTACGGAGGAACAGGTAGAACTTTTCTGCAAATACTACGATATGCTTTGTTCGGCTCTTTCACGCAAGAGTGGCAATAGATACAAGGAGGTTGTTTATTCGCTGTTGACAGCATTTTTTTACGAATTATTTGCTGTTGTAGAGGCTGTGTCTCCTAATTTGTGCAAGGATATCACTTCTGCTGATTTGATTTTCCAGAAGTATATTGACCTTATCTCATCTATGTATCCGCGCAATCGTACTGTGGCATATTATGCCGATAAGCTCAATGTTACTCCTAAATATCTGTCTGTTGTGTGTAAGCAGATAGGAGGCAAGACGGCTTTACACTATATCAATGCTTATGTCAATGAGGATATACGTCAGTTGCTCACTAAGACGACTAAGACTATCAAGGAAATATGTGCGGAGCTTGATTTTGCCAATTTGTCATTCTTCGGAAAGTATGTGCGTCGTCAGTTTGGTGTGGGACCTTCTGTATATCGCAAGCTCAATAAGGTGTAAGAATCTTTTAGGAAGTTTTTTTTGTGATTATCACATTTTGTTATTTTCCATTAAGAGCAAGAGTCAGTTTGCTGACTTTTGCTCTTTTTCTATGTTTTTAAAGCGTGGTGCGATGTGTTTGTGTGGCTTTTAGCATATTGTTCTAACTCCCGGGCTGCTCATTGACAGGGTGTTGTCTTCGGCTATTGTGATGTCTATGCGTCCCATGTTTATGCCGTTGGAGCCTACTTGGTTTATCACTACTATGCGGCCGTTTTTGTTCTTGACTTCTGTTGGTTGGTGCAGTAGTGTATGTGTGTGTCCTCCCAGTATTATGTCTATGTTGGTCGAACTGCGAGCCAATAGTATGTCGTCGGGTAAGTTTGTCATTTTGTAGCCTATGTGCGATAGTACTATTATCAAGTTGCAACCATTGTTGCGCAACTCTTTGGCGAGGGTGTTGGCTGTCTCTATAGGGTCGCTGTATGTTGTCTCTCCGTAGTTGGTGTAACTGACAAGTCCGTCTAACTTGACACCAATGCCTATGACGCCTATTTTCATACCTGCTTTTTCAAATATCTTGTATGGTTTTACTACTGATGCCATCTCGTGGCTCTTAAAGTTATAATTAGCGTTTAAAAAGGGGAAATTTGCCTCTTTTATTCGTTGTGTCAATGCGTCGAGTCCGTTGTCAAATTCATGATTGCCTATTGTTACTGCGTCAATGCCCATTTTGTTCATCAGGTCTATTTCCAATTTTCCTTTGTAGACGTTGAAGTAGGGTGATCCTTGAAACATGTCGCCACATTCAAAGACAAGCATGTCGTTGCCTTCGTTTCTCACCATGTCGATATATGCTTTTCGGCGAGCATAACCTCCCATTGTGGTATTGGTGTTGGTGTCTATCACTATGGGGTCTATTTGGCTATGAACATCGTTGGTGTGCAGTATTGTCAGTTTGCGTGTTTTGTTTGGTCTCTTGTCTTGCCCTTTGTTGATGGCTTCAAGAGGGTTGCATGCGAAGGTCAACGCCAATGCTCCAAGATGTTTGAGAAATGTTCGTCTATCTGTCATCATTGTTATTGACTATTATTATGCGTTGGTTTGTTGGTGCTTTTATTTTTTTTCGTGCTTTTCTTCTTATTAACATGTATTCCATTATGGCATCTCGGAATATCTTTCCGGTGTTGATTTGTGTTGTTCCTCTCAACACCTTGTAGTTGTCGCCTCCGTTGGCTATGTAGTCGAGAGTTACGATGGTGTAGTTTTTCGTTGTGTCAAGAGGTTCTCCGTCTATTTTTATGCTCTGTGTTTTGTTGTCGCAGATGGTAAGAGTGGCATTGCTTAGGCATTCGCCTCCTCTTGATGAGGCATGGTCGAACATTTTCTTTATCGTTCTTCCGTCCAATGTGAGTATTGTCAGTGAGTTTTCGAAGGGCGATATTTCGTATATGTCACGACGTGTTATGTTGCCTTTGTGGAGGTGTGCTCTTATGCCACCGTTGTTTATCAATGCCATTTGTGGTATGGGTGCGCCATTTTTCTTTGCCCATTGTTTGCCCATGATGAAAGCTATGTCTGCAAGAAGTCTGGATAGAGGACTTTCCGGTCTGCGATGTATCATATTGTCGTTTGTCACACCTATGACGTCCGACATGTGAGCGTCCAGACTCTTTCGGTATTTGTCAATGAGTCGGCTCATATCCACGTCGGCAATTACCGTGCTGTCCAATATCTTTATTCCTGATGTGTAATGTTGCGCACGGACTGTCCAAAGTGCTTGTATAAGCAGTAACGATATGACTAATCTTTTAACCATTTGTCAAGCCATTTCTTAAACTCTCTATGCCATAATATGCTATTTTGTGGTCTGTTTACCCAGTGACATTCTTCGGGATAATAGAGGAATTGCGCTTCCAATCCTTTCATCTTTGCTGTGTTGAAAGCAGCCATGCCTTGTGTGTAAGGTATGCGAAAGTCTTTCTCTCCGTGTATGACCATTATTGGAGTGTCCCAGTTGTTCACGAAGAGATGTGGCGATGCTTTGTAGCTTTTCATTGCCTCCGGGTTGTCATATTCCCAAAAGGCACCTTTTAGATCCCAGTCTACAAAGAATACTTCCTCTGTTGTGGCATACATCTGGTCGAAGTTAAATATGCCACAATGGCTTATGAAGGTCTTGAATCTCTTTTCGTGGTTGCCTGCCAGCCAATATATTGAGAATCCTCCATAGCTTGCTCCTACGGCTCCAAGACGTGTTTCGTCTACGTATGGTTCGGCTGAGAGGGTATCTATTGCTGTGAGGTAGTCCTTCATGTTTTGTCCTCCGTAGTCTCCGCTTATCTGCTCATTCCACTCTATACCGAATCCTGGTAGTCCTCGTCTGTTGGGAGCTACGATGATGTATCCGTTAGATGCCATCAGTTGCATGTTCCAACGTAGGCTCCAAAATTGGCTTACCGTACTTTGTGGTCCTCCTTGACAGTAGAGTATGGCCGGATATTTCTTGTTCTTGTCGAAGTGGGGCGGATAGATGACCCATGTGAGCATTTTTTTGCCGTCTGTTGTTTCTATCCAACGTTCTTCCACGTTGCCCATGCATAGTTTGTCAAAGATGGGTCTGTTGATGTCAGTGAGAGCTTTGCTCTCTCCCGAAGTCTTGTCTATGGCATATATTTCCGTGGGAGCCGACATGCTCATGCGTGTAGCTATAAGTTTGTTGTTTCCGGCTATGACGGCTGTGTAGTCGCATATGTCATTGGTGAGTTGTTTTATCTCGCCTGTTGCTACGTCGATGTTGTATATGTTCTCTTTGGCGTGATGGTCGGCTATGAACCATGCTGCCTTGCCGTCAGCTTCGATGGCGAAAGTTGCCACACTCAATTCGCTCTTCGCTGTGAGGTCTCGTCTCTCTCCGGTTGTCATGTCGAGTACCATGAGTCTGTTCTTGTCTGACTCATAGCCATCACGTTCCATGCTCTGGTAGAACATATATTTGCCATCTGCCGAAAACTGTGGGTTCATGTCATAGCCCATGTTCCCTTCGGTGAGGTTTTTTGTCTCTCCTGTGACTATACGATAAAGGTATATATCCGAATTTGTGCTCTTGGCAGACGCCATGCCCGTGAGTTTCTTGCATGTATATGCTATGTATTGTCCATCGGGCGTCCATGTTATCTGTTCTATGCCGCCAAAAGGCATGAGAGGTGAGTGATATTTCTCACCCTCCATTATGTCCATTCCGTCGGAGCTCTTCTTTCCTTTGGCAAAGGGTGTTACAAAGATGTGGTTGTAGCTGTTGTCGCTCCATGCATTCCAATGTCTATACATGAGGTCTGTCTCTATGCGAGCATTGGCTTTGGGCAGGTCGGGGTGAATATCGTGTATTGTGGTGTCAAGTTTTACTCTTTTTACATATAGCAGTTGTGCCATATCCGGCGAGAAGGCGTACATGTCTATTCCTTCGCTGATGTCGGTGAGTTGTAGGGCTTCTGTGCCGTCGCTCTGTATCTGCCATAGCTGTGTCTTGCCACTTTCTGCCGATAGGTATGTTATCGCACTACCATCGGGAAGCCAACCTACCTGTGCTTCGTTGGCTTCTGTTGTTGTCACTCTCTGGGGTTTGCCACCTTCGATGGATAGAGTGTAGATGTCTGTTATGTTTTTGTCTTCGGCTATGTCGGTATAGGTTATCGTGAACGCCAATGTCTTGCCGTCGGGTGATAATGTCGGAGTTCCGATGCGTCCCATGTTCCACATTGTCTCCGGTGTCATTATGTCGGTTGTGAGGGCTTCACTTACCGAGAGTATGTGTTCTTCGGCAGATGTTACTTTGCTCTGTTGTGTTGTGCATGATAGTGTCATAGCTAATGTTGCGGTTGTGGTGATAGTATGTAATAGTCTCATAGTAGTACCGATTTAATAGGAGTCTGCTTATGTCATGTCGGTTGATTATGTATATATCGTCACGTCACAAGGTTCTATCCTCTTGACTATGTGGTGACGTTGTCATCTTATGTCATGGCGAGGTGTCGTTTGTGAGTTGTGTGTTTTTTGAGGTTGATATATTCTCTTTGTTTCGGACTTTGTTTTTCGCAGATTGTGTCTTGCCTTGTGTCTGAGGACATATATCATAGTGCGAGTTTTTTCGCCTCTTAGGAATATGTCGTTATAAGGTCTTTTGTTGTGTGTTGGGTGGTGTTAGGGTTCTTTGTTTAAAACAAGGAGCTAAGCCATTTTTATCAACGTCTTAGCTCCTCTATTTTGTCTGTTTAGAGTGCTCGAATTACAAATTTGCTGCCTCTTCAGCCAACGATGAGAACTGCTCGTAAAGTTCTTTGCGCAATTGTGTGTAATAAGCTTTACGTGCTTTCTTGTCTTTCTCTACTTTTTGGTTTGCCTTCTTTGTGAACTCGCTTTTGAAGACAGCGACTTTAACCATAAGTTCTGAAGCTTTCTCTGTGTTGTCTGCCTTTATTGAGTTGTTGATGACGATAGTCATTGCTATGTCATTAGCAAGGAAGGTGATGTCCTTTTTTAGATCTCTGATATTCATATAATATTACTTTTATGTATCAATAATTGCGCTAATATACTAATATTTCTGTTTGGTTGTCATTTGGAGTGCTCTTTTTTTACTGAACACGCTCAAATTTATAGTTCAGACGTTTCAGTTCTATTGACACGCCTATTTTGAAAAGAGCTTTCACGGCTCGTGCAAATACGTGAAATGCCATTTCGCTTTGTGGTTCTATCTGTTCATGTCGTATCATGTCTTCTGCCATTTGCGCACAACTCTGTAGCACTTGTCTCAGTCTGTTTGCATCCGGTCCGTTGATGGCATATCCCAATATGTCGCCTACTATGTGTTCGTCCATGTCATCAAAGCCTCTCGGTCCGTAGTAACTTTGATATGTGGCTTTTTGTGTCGCTTCGAAGTCTTTGTCCCAACCGTTTGCAACGCCCATGCCCAAATATGCCGCCCATGCCAATGCTACCGATGGATAGTCTTTTATCTCTTTCACTGCGTCGGCTACATATTCCGGTGCGTGTTTTTTCCAAAGTTCGTCGAAGTCGTCTGTTATGAGTAGCTGTCCCTCGAGAATATTAAACGATGTACAAAGTTTTAGGAGTTCGTTTATTACTTGTCCCTCGAATCTGTCTAAAAATACCGTGTTCATTATGTTTTTGTTTTCTTTTATTTGTCTGTATCGTATGTTGTCTGCGTGCTGTCTTGCCTCTCTACGAGTTTGATGTTCATTGCCGCAAATAGCTTTTGCATGTTGTCAAAGGCTGTCTTGCGTGCTTTGCTTGCGTAGTCTCTTTTGACGACTTCGGTGTCTATATGTTCGCTTATTCTCTTGTGTATGAGTATGCTTTGCGACGAACTTATGGCCGGATTCATTATGAAGTCTTTGACGGCATTAATATGATATGTATCTAAGCACTGTTCTTTGCCTGTCTGGTATACGTTTATAGTCGGTTCGGGCATCTCTATCACTACCAGACCGCTGTCTTGTTGCCAATTCAGATTTTCTATGTCAAAGCCTATCACCACTCGTATCTCGGTGGCATAAACCACGCCAATGTCGTCTATGGTGTCGCAGTATACTATCTCGTCGGTCAGTTCCATGGTGTTGAGTTTCACCATCTGACGCACTGTCTCGATGTTTACCGCAGTGTCATATTCTTGGCTTGTACGGTTGTAGAGCTTAAATCCTACCACCACCACGATAGCCACTATTACCGAGTATATTATGTTCTTTATCATGACTCTTTCTTAAATGTTATCACTGCATTGTAGCCCCATTCGTTGAGAAGTGTCGTTAACCAACCTCTTGCTTTGTCTTTTGCCTGCTGTTCCATCGACGGGAATAGAGTGCTTTTCTTGCGCACTATCTCTTTGTCGAGTAGTTCCGATGCTTTGTTGCGCATCGCAAGTCGTTCGTTCTCTTCTATGGCAGAACGCAATCCGCTTACTCTTTCGTGATACACTATCGGGATAATGTCATTGCCCAATGTCTTTATCTTTATGGCCGGCAGTGTCAGATGCAACGTTTTGTCTTTCACTACTATGTCGCTGTCCGATACTTCGTTGAGGTTGATGTATGCACAGTACGATCTGCGAAGTCCGTATACTCCTATGCGGTCTCCTGCTTTTATGGTGTGCTCAAACCAATTTATGAGGTTAAATTCCTCATTTTCTATATCTTTGTCGTATGCATCGCGCAGTGTGTAAGTCTTTGCCATGGTGCATACCACAAGCTCCAATTCGTTGATGGCAGTTATCTTTTCCCGCAACGTTGGCTCGTATATCCTTTGGCACGACAGACAAAATATTGCTGCAATACATAGTGCCATTAATGCTCTTCTCATTACTCTTTTTTTGTCAATAGCAAATATAGTTTTTTTATCATTAAGACAACCTACAAAAATCTTATTTTGCGAGTAGTCACTTTTTCCTTACGCCATATTTACTTATTTGTGGTTTCAAGAGGCAAGTCTTCTCGCAGAGTAAGCGTTTTTGAAACGGCCTTCAGACGGAGCGGAGATGTCTCGTTGCAGAAACATATTGGAAGAGCATAGATAAGAGATATACAAAGTGCCTTTATTTGAAAAATCTTTTGTCTATATATTTGACGGCTATAATAATTTATTCAATAAAAATCAAACAGCTTCTAAGTCTGTTGCGCCTCTGTCTCTCTGCATCTCTTCTCTTGTGCTATCAACTTGCGCA